>JAIRLT010000139.1 GCA_031259225.1 Prevotellaceae bacterium | reverse complement strand
GCGCGGCTGAATAAGGGAATAAGGGTGTTGTTCATATGTTCGTTCTTTGCTACTAAGGGAACTTTTTTTAATGTGCTAATGTGACTAATTGGCTGGCGCCCCCGCGCCATTTTCAACTTTCAACTTTCAATTTTCAACTCCCCCGTCATTCCGACCGAAGCGGCGAGGGACGAGCCGCGCAGTGGAGGAATCTGCCCCGGAACGCAGGCAGTTTGGGTTGGACAGCTGGGCATCGCAGCAGATTCCTCGACTCCGCTCCGCTTCGCTCGGAATGACGGCTCAATGGAGAGTGGATAATGATGCTGGCGCGTCAGCCCCCTTTCACCCTTTACCTTGTACCCTTCACCCCAAAAGTTGGTGCAACAAAGAACCGCCAGTAAGGAAACTTGCCGGCGGTTTTTTTTGAAATCTTTAAATTTTGAAATCTTTAAATTTTCTTTATCTTTGCACCATGTTACATTTACCTTATTTATCTTCGTTGGATTTGCCTGCATTGTTGGCGTCGCCATCGCCGTCGCTGCCGGGGTTGCCGGAGTTGCCTGTGGCTTGCGCCAACTGGAAAGAATATCCTTATACGCCCCGCGTTACCGTACAAATAGCCTGTACGCCGTCGCACCTGCTCTTGCATTACGACGTGCGGGAAAAAAGTATCCGCGCCAAATATACGCAGCCCAACCAGCCGGTTTATACCGACTCCTGCGTGGAGTTTTTCGTGTCGCCGGACGACCGGCAGACCTATTATAATTTTGAATTTAACTGTATCGGCACGTCCTTGATGCGGCATAATGTGCGTCCCCACGAAGGCTTGCGTGCTACGCCCGAATTGTTGGCTACGATTTTAACCCGGAGTTCCCTGGGCAACCGGCATTTTGAACGCATGGAGGGCGATTTTGCATGGCAACTGACCGTCGCTATTCCCTACACCTGTTTCTTTGCGCATCCCCGCCGCGACTGGCGCGGGCAAACCCTCTGGGCTAATTGCTACAAGTGCGGCGACGAACTGTCCGAACCGCATTATCTTTCGCTGTTCCCTATTCACAGTCCCAAGCCCAATTTCCACCTCCCGCAGTTCTTTCAAAAGTTAGTCGTAAGTCATAAGTCGTAAGTTGCGACAAGCGCAATGGCGCTATCGCTCTTAACTCATAATTCAAAATCCAAGAAGTTAGGGATAATTGTATCGATGTATGGGGAAAGCGCTTCTGCCGGAAGGGTAGTAGAAAGGGCAATCACTTTCATGCCGGCTTTTTTCCCGGCAGTGATGCCGGCAATAGAATCTTCAAATACCACGCACTCCGCCGGCAACACGCGGAGTTCTTCGGCGGCAAGCAGGTAGCACATGGGGTCGGGTTTGCCCTCGGTGATTTTGTCGGCAGTGATGAGGGTGTCAAAGGTGTTTTCCAAATTCATTTTTTGCAGGGCGACTTTCATTTTTTCGGTCGAGGAACTGGTAACCACAGCTATTTTGTAGCCTTGCGACTTAAAGCGGGTTATCGCTTCGCGCGCACCGGGAATAAATGCATAATCCATCTGCAATTCATAGCGTCGATGAACTTCTATGATTTCCGCCTGTTCCGCCGGCGGGCAGTTCCCAAAATATTTTTCCATGATAGCCGCCAGCGTAGTGCCTTTGATAAGGGCGGCAAAATTTTCCTGCAAATGATATTTCGCCGCCAGCCGGTCGAAAAATAAGTCGTATTGCGGCTCCGTGTCGGCAATCACGCCGTCGAAGTCAAAGAGAATAGCTGTAAACCGGTTCATGTAGAAATGCCATGTTAAGATTATTTTTTCATCGCTTCGGCTTTTCGTCCGGGCGACATTTTTTCAATAGCATAACGGTAGGCTGTGCGCGGCATCACGGCTTTTTTGGAAACAACATAATCGAATACTTCTTTTTCGTGCGCTTCGCTCGCCGCTTTAAGCATCCATCCGTAACCTTTCTGCACCATGTCATCCGTATCGGGCAGCAGGCGGTCGGCAATCTCAAAAATATCTTGCAGGAAAAGTCCTTTACGGGCAGGAATAATCAAAGTTACAGCCGCCGCGCGTTTTACCCAGCGGTTGTCCGATGTTGCCCATCGTTTTAATTCCTTTATGTATGCCGGGTATTGCTCAATGAAGCCGCCCACTGTGTGGTTGCAAAGCATATCGCACATAGCCCAGTTAGTCACGTAGCGGGTTACCCACCGTTCAAAAATGTTGAAATCAGCGGGCGTGAAATGTTTTCGCAGGGCGTTGCTCCAATCACAGGCAATGTTTGCTTCTTCTATATAGCCCGACTGCCAAAGGATTTCGCATAATGCAAAAATTTCTTCTTTCGATTTTCCTTTGATAATTTTGAAATGCGCTTGTGCAATTTTATGCACCACCGCCGATTTGACGCCAATGGTTTTGATTTTTTCTTTGAAAAAATATTGTGCCGAAGCCGCCGTTTTCGCATCCGCATTTTCTTTGAGCGCCTTGCGGATAGCTGCGAGTACAGATTGCATAGTTTATGGGTTTAGTATTATTGTAATGCAAATGCAGGGGAAACCGTTACTTCTTTTCCTTTTGCAAAAATTCCGCTACCAATGTTTCCGCTTCTTTCAATGCTTTTTCCAAGTTGTCGTTTACAATTATTTTATCGAATTGCGGTGCGTATGAAAGTTCTTCCTTTGCTTTCTGCAAGCGGCGTTTAATGGCTTCAGGCGAATCGGTGTTGCGGTTTTGTAACCGCTCGCGCAATACATCCATAGAGGGCGGTTCTACAAACACTGCCAACGCTCGGTTACCTAATGTTTGCTTTATATTCAAGCCTCCTTTCACATCCACGTCGCATAGCAATACCTTGCCTTTTTCCCAAACCCGTCCGGCTTCGCTTTTTGTTGTCCCGTAATAGTTCCCGGCATAGACTTCTTCCCATTCCAGAAATTCATTGCGGGAAATTTTTTCGCGGAATACTTCGGGCGTCATAAAATAATAATCTATCCCGTCTTTTTCATTCCCGCGTGGCGCACGGCTTGTAGCCGATATGGAAAATTCAAGTGCAGGAAATTTTTCCAGCAAATGATGGACAATAGTGGTCTTTCCTGCACCCGACGGTGCGGAAAAAACCAGTACATTTCCCCTGCCGTTAAGGGAAGCATCAAAGCATTTTCGTCCCATAATATTTTCCTTTTTGCGTATCATAGCCTGTTAAAAACCCCGCCCCGGTAAGAGGCGGGGTTTCTTATCCCTGTTATTGCATCCCTTTATGGAATACGGGTTTGTTTAATTTACTGTTGCCATGTGGGCAATCAATTCCAATACTTTGTTGGAGTAACCCCATTCGTTGTCGTACCACGCAACGAGTTTCACAAAATTAGCGTTCAGCGCAATCCCTGCTTTCGCATCAAATACGCTGGTGCGCGGTTCGTGAATGAAATCGCTTGATACTACTTCGTCTTCGGTGTATCCCAAAATACCTTTCAGTTCGCCGTCGGCGGCTTTTTTCACTGCCGTTTTTATTTCTTCGTACGTAGCGGCTTTTTCGATACGGCAAGTCAAGTCCACTACCGAAACATCCAACGTCGGCACGCGGAGTGACATACCGGTTAATTTGCCGTTCAATTCGGGAATAACTTTACCTACCGCTTTTGCTGCGCCGGTAGAAGAAGGAATAATATTGCCGGCTGCAGCCCGCCCGCCGCGCCAGTCTTTTGCCGAAGGTCCGTCTACTGTTTTTTGGGTAGCGGTTGTAGCGTGTACGGTAGTCATCAACCCTTCGATGATAGTGAAGTTATCGTGGATAACTTTTGCCAGCGGCGCCAGACAGTTGGTCGTGCAGGAAGCATTCGACACAATAGCTTCGCCTTTGTACGTTTTGTGGTTTACGCCGCATACGAACATTGGCGTATCGTCCTTCGACGGCGCCGACATCACCACGCGTTTTGCACCGGCTTTGATGTGCGCTTCGGCTTTCTCTTTGGTGAGGAACAAACCGGTAGATTCTACTACATATTCGGCGCCTACTTCGTTCCATTTCAGGTTGGCAGGGTCTTTTTCAGCGGTTACACGAATGCTGTGCCCATTGACTACCAAGTAGCCGTCTTTCACATCTATCGTTCCCTTGAACTGTCCGTGTATACTGTCGTAACGCAGCATGTACGCCATGTAATTCACATCAATCAAATCGTTGATACCAACAACTTCGATGTCGTTACGTTCTTCTACTGCCGCACGGAATACCAATCGTCCAATACGACCAAACCCATTAATACCTACTTTAATTTTTGACATAATTTTTTTATTTTTTAGTTAAACTTTAATTTTGAAGTGGGCAAAGGTAGCATTTTTTTTAATTTCTAACAAATAAAACATCACCGGAAAATCCGGTAACACAATCATACAAAACTACCTTTCAGCAGTAAAGAAAGCGGTAGATTTATTTACCACTTAATATGATTTTCTTCCAAAATTTTTTTCGCCAAGTTTAATATGGTCGCATCATCGAACAACACAATGCCGCCATCGGGACCTTGCTCATAGTGCAAGCCGGACGATTTCCCGTGGTCAAAATCATTGCCGCCAAAATAATTGCGGATAGTATCAACGGACGCATTCAGTAATTCCGCAATACGATGTGTACTTCCCGTTGGCAATGCGTCTTTGATGCGACGCAACTCATTAAATGTGATTGTAGCTCCTTCCATGGTTTTAAATTTAACGGTTAAAACAGATTTTTAAGTAAAACTTTATTCCGAATAATAAAAATTATTTTTCAATCCTTTACAGCGCAATACAGTTGCCCTGTTTCATAGTGCGTGATAACAACTACGGTGTTTTTTTCAATCATTCCGTGTTCGGCTATGGCATCGTAAATTTCGCCGTCCACCTCAATTTTTCCCGACGGGCGCAACGAAGTGCAAGCCCTGCCCATCTGCCCGACCAGCGCTTCCAGTCCGGCTGGGACGCCTACATAACCGGTCGTTCCCGAAAGGTCTGTTTTCAATGCAATTCTTCCAAACATTTTTGTATGATATATTTTTTTTGATAAATAAATACCGCCCGCTATGCCGCCAAATACGCCCACAGACACAATAAATAAAGGTTTGGCAAGCGGGCTTAAATCCCATCCTTCCGGCGTAGAAAATAAATCATTGTCAATCATCGCCAGCGCCAAACCCGCTATACACAACAGAATGCCGGATATGCCGGCAACGCCGAAGCCCGGAATGACAAAAATTTCCAACACCACTAAAACCAATCCCGCTACAAACAGCAGCAATTCCCAGTAGTCTGCCAAGCCTTCCAAATAGAGGGGCGCAAAATAAAGCAATGTCGCCGTTATCGCTACCGCCAGTGGAAACCCGATGCCCGGCGACTGCAATTCAAAATAAATCCCGCCGATGATGCACATCAACAAAAGCCCTTGCAACAAGGGGTTCATGAGAAATAAAATAATTCTGTCCAACCACGAAGGGGTATATTCTTTTATCTCGACAGGAGTAATTCCCGCTAATGATAATACTTCGTTAATACTTTCCGCTTTCCCTTCGCTGTAGCCAAAAGCACACGCTTCATCAGCCGTGAAAGTGAGTACTTTTGTGCTGTCGATTAAGCCGAGTACTATCACGTGCGGGTCTACCATAGCTTCGGCAATTAGCGGATCGCGGCGCCAGACTTCCACCGTATCGCGTCCTTGCAAGATTTTCCGCTTACCATGCATTTCTGCGGTGGAGCGCATCATTGAACGCATGAATGACTGGTATTTGTCGGGCAATGCTTCGCCGGTTTGATTGACTACCGTTGCTGCGCCTATGCTTCCGCCGCCACGTATGTAGATGCTGTCGCACGCTAAAGCTATCAACGCGCCCGCCGAAGCGGCTTCGTTGTCGATAAACGCCAATACCGGAATGTCGCAATATAAAAGGGCGGTGCGGATACTGTCGGCTGCCGATAATTCGCCGCCATAGGTATTCAAGTGTAATAAAACGTAGTCGCTGTTCCGTTGGCGGGCTTCCTGCAATCCTTTGTTGATAATACGCACAGCAGGCGCATCTATGTCCTGCTGAAGATGTATGACGTAAACCACTTTATTTTCCGCATAACTTAACGCGGCTGTAAACAGGAAAAAAAGTAGGAAAAAACTTCGGCGCATTATTTCTTGAAGATTTTTTTCAAAGTTAGGAAAATTTATTGATACTACGAATTTTTATTTTTTACGGCTGCATTTCAAATTGTCGCATCATTTCAAGATTTAAAGATTTCAGGATTTAAAAGAACCGCCGGCAAGTTTCCTTACCGGCGGTTCGTTGTTGCACCCAATTTTTAGTTAAAAGTTAAAAGTTAAAAGTTGCCGGCGCGTCAGCCTCATTCTCCACTCTCCATTCTCCATTCTCCACTCTCCATTCGCGAAGCGTAGCGGAGTCGAGAAATCCGGACTGACTTCATAAAATTATACCGCGTACAGTATAAACAAACGCCGGAATTGCTTCCGGCGTTAATGAAAAAATAATTTTAGGTGGAATAAACTACATCTTTGGCTGATGTAATTTAGGGTATAATCGCGCTTTGGATTTCATTCCATGGACCTTTTTCACCAGTGGTGTTTTCCCAGCGGAGGGAAAAGTAAAGGGTCTTTCCGCGCTGGCTGTCGGGGAAAGTGAGGTGGAACGGGGTATCGGTGTCAAATTTCGAGGTGGTGAGTTCGTCGTGGTCGGTAACGGGCTCGTCGCTGACACGGGAAACCAGTTCCGCACCATGGACGCCAAAGGGTTTTGCATTGCTTTCTTTGCCCTGGTCGCGGTAATGGATGTCTAATGTTGCGGGTCCGGTGGCAATGACTTTCGTGGTTATCCTTGTGGTGGGGGCAGGATGGTGCTTGTGCTCGCCGGAGGGGCGTTTCGGGAAACCCATTGCGTCGAGGTCAGTGTCGGTTACCAGCGGGTTTTCGCGGATGAAACCATATAGTTTCCGGTAGAGTGGTATGAATGCCTTTTCCGCCGCAATGAAGTTGTCGGTGATAAGCGGCGTGCGGTTTGGCTCGTCAGCCCAGAGGGCATGGGTGCTGTCGTACTTTATAAAGACATTCGCAAAGTCCGTGTCGTACCATTTTCCCAAGGGGGTATCGGCGGCAAAACCCATGCGGGTACGGTTGGCGGGTACGCCTAAATAAACTTGTGTTTGAACTGCCTGCTTGTACAGGGCTTCGTGGCTATGAGGAAGCCAATCTTGATTTGTTGCCATAACTATGTTATTTTTATTTATTTAGTTGTTTTCTTCAGTTGCGTCGTTTCTTTCTTCAGTCGCGTCGTTGTCTTCTTCAGTCGTGTCGTTGTCTTCTTCAGTCGTGTCGTTGTCTTCTTCAGTCGTGTCGTTGTCTTCTTCAGTCGTGTTGTTGTCTTCTTCAGTCGCGTCGTTGTCTTCTTCAGTCGCGTCGTTTCTTTCTTCAGTCGCGTCGTTTCTTTCTTCAGTCGCGTCGTTTCTTTCTTCAATCGCGTCGTTGTCTTCATTTCCTGCTAATCTATCCAAAATTTACGGATACGGGTGCAAAGTTAGAAACTTTTTTTAACCCGACAAAATTTTTTTGCGTATTTTGAAAAAAATATTTCGTGCAGGAAATCAATAAAAAGGGGGTGCATTTCAAATTGTCGCATCGTCATTGCGAACCCGGAGGGTGATCCTAATGTGCTAATTGTTTAATGTGATAATGTGACTAATTGGCTGACGCGGCAGAGGAGTTAAAAACTAAAAGTTAAAAACTAAAAGTTAGCTGGCGCGCCAGCACTAATAATTAACAATTAACAATTAATAATTAACAATTAAAAAAGTTCCCTTAGTAGCAATGAACAGACAACAGAACCACACCCTTATTACCTTATTAAACCACCCCGTCATTGCGAGCGGCGAGGAACGAGCCGTGAAGCAATCCAGATGAATTAAGAATTAGGAATTAAGAATTAGGAATTAGGCTGGCGAGCCAGCCAATTCTCCACTATCCACTCTCCATTCTCCATTCGCGAAGCGAAGCGGAGGAAACTGCTCCAGAACGCAGGGCGGCACAAAGCAGCAAGTGCAGGACGCAGCAGATTTCTCGACTCCGCACGCTCATTCTTCGCGTGCTCCGCTCGAAATGACGGGCGCGGTTGAATAAGGGAATAAGGGTATTGTTTCTATTCTTTCCCTTTTGCTACTAAGGGAACTTTTTCTAATTTCTAATTGGCTGACACTGGCGCGCCAGCCTAATTAGTCACATTAGCACATTAATTACATTAGCTCATTAAACCGGATTGCTTCATCCTTCGGGTTCGCAATGACGATGCGACAATTTGAAATGCACCCAATATATTACTTTATTTTTTAATTCCAAATTTTATTTTAATATCTTTGCAAAGATTTTAATTCCTTAAAAAATATGAAAAAAATAGCATTATCCACTACGGGATTACCGGTGTCCAATGTGGTTATGGGCTGCATGCGCCTGCAAGAACTGTCGAAGCCGGAAGCGGAAAAACTCATCCGCACAGCCATAGACGCCGGCATCAATTTCTTTGACCATGCCGATGTGTACGGCAATGGCAACTGCGAAACGCTTTTTGCCGAAGCCGCCGGCATGAACGACACACTTCGCGAAAAAATATTTATCCAAAGCAAATGTGGCATCCGGAAGACGCCATTTGCTTATTACGATTTTTCCAAAGCGCATATCCTCACTGCGGTGGACGGCATTTTGCAACGGCTGAAGACAACCTATTTGGATGTGCTGCTCCTGCACCGCCCCGATGCGCTAATGGAGCCCGAAGAAATCGCCGCTGCTTTCGACGCCTTGCATGCCGGCGGAAAGGTACGCTATTTCGGCGTATCTAATCAAAACCCGATGCAGATAGCGTTGATACAAAAATACGTGCCGCAAAAGTTAGTTGCAAACCAACTGCAATTAAGCATCGCCCATACGCCAATGATAGATAGCGGCATTACGGTGAACATGCGCCTCAGCCAAAGTGTCGAACGCACGGACAGCGTGCTTGACTACTGCCGCCTGCATGCTATCACCATTCAGGCATGGTCGCCTTTTCAGAAAGGATTTTTTGAAGGACCGTTTCTCGGCGATACGCAAAATTATGCGGAATTGAATGCCGTTATTGACCGCATTGCCGCCAAATATAACGTGCCTGACACGGCAGTAGCTGTCGGCTGGCTCACCCGGCACCCGGCAAACATGCAAGTCATTTTAGGCACAACCAAAGTACAACGGATGCTTGACGCCTGCAAGGGGTCGGAGCTGCCGCTCACGCGCGAAGAATGGTACGAAATTTACCGCGCTGCCGGCAATGTCATTCCTTAATCCGGTATCCGGTGGCAGGGGTACTTGCGCCTGCGTTCAAATCTTTTTTATACCTTTGCAACGACTAATTTTTTCAAACGATGGATTTACTTGTAGCCAGAGATGTTACTAAACGTTATGCCGGTCATTTGGCATTAGACCGGGTGGACATTACTGTTCCGCAGGGAACAATTTTCGGATTGCTGGGACCCAACGGCGCGGGAAAGACAACCCTCATCCGCATCATCAACCAGATTACCGCGCCGGACAGCGGGCAAATATTACTGAATGGTCGGCAGCTCGTTGCCGGCGACGTGTACCATATCGGCTACCTGCCCGAAGAACGCGGCTTGTACAAGAAAATGAAAGTCGGCGAACAGGCGATTTACCTGTCGCGCCTCAAAGGGCTTTCGCGTTACGACGCCGTGCAACAACTGAAAAAATGGTTTATAAAATTCGGCATCGAAGGCTGGTGGGACAAAAAGGTGGAAGAGCTTTCAAAAGGTATGGCGCAAAAGGTACAGTTCATCGTTACCATCCTGCACCAACCGCAACTGCTCATATTCGACGAGCCTTTCAGCGGGTTCGACCCCATCAACGTCAGTTTGCTGAAAGAAGAGATACTGAAATTGAAAGCCAATGGCAGCACCATTATTTTCTCTACCCACAACATGGCTTCGGTGGAGGAACTGTGTGACGAAATTGCGCTTATCAACCAGTCGCGCGTAGTGCTTGCGGGCAGGGTGGATGAAATCCGCCGCAACTATGGCGACAATGTTTTTGAGGCTACTTTCTATCCTGACGGGCAAGATGCGGCACATTGGCTGCCTTCGGAATACCGCATAATTGCAAGCAAACAGGAGAACGGACGGCAAAAAATAAATATCCAGTCCCTCGCAGGGCAGCCTGCCAATCATTTATTACAACTCCTGTTGCCGCACGTGCAAATTATGGAATTCCGCGAACTGATACCTACCATGAACGACATCTTTATTAAGGTAGTTAAGAATTAAGAATTGGGAATTAGGAGCGCTGGCATTCTCAACTCTCAACTTATACAAGTACTTTCAAGGCGGAAGGCAATACTTGAATATCCAATACTTTTCCCATTTGTAGCGTTTCCCCGTCGAGATGTACATAATCTTCCTGCGGACGTTCCACTATAATATGTTTACATTGGTACATTTCTACAAAGGAAGATTTGTGAATGGTTTTGGTGAACAGGCGCGGAAGCATGAACGGCGCCGCCACGCGGGGAAAATCTTTCCATATTACCACATCCAGTTGCCCGTCGTTGCAATGGGCAAGCGGCGCAATATAAGCATTGTTGCCCCATTGCGAAGCATTCGCGAAAGTTATCAGGAAAGCTTTGTGGGTATGCGTTTGCCCGTCTGTCGTAACCGTATATTCCTGCGGTTTGTATTGCAAAAACTCGCGCGTCGAAAGCGAGATATACGTTGATATGCCTCGTTTTCCACCGCTATTGAACAGGTGTCCTATCAAGGCGTCGAAGCCGACGCCTGCCGTGCAAAAGAACAGGCGCCCGTTAATTTGTGCGGCGTCTATGGCGCGTGTTTGGAAGTGTGTAATTTTTTCGAGCGCTTTCTTAAAATCCATCGGCAAGCGCAAGTGCCGCGCCAGCCCATTCCCCGAGCCCATCGGCACAATACCCATCGCCGTAGGGCTATGCACCAGTCCACGTGCTATTTCATTAATAGTCCCGTCGCCGCCGACCGCCACTACTGCATCAAATCCTTGCGCGGCAAATTGCCGGGCTAATTCATAGCCGTCGCCGGCGCAACGGGTGGTGTACTGCCGGGTATCAAAACCGGTACTCCATCCGAAGTGATGGCTGATATATTGTTCTACCGCCTCTTTATTTCCTTTTCCGGACAGGGGATTTAGTATGAAAGCTATTTTCCGCATATACAAATATACTTCTTTTTAGTTTATTTTCAAATTTCTTTTTACCTTTACTTGATAATTATGTAATGAAAAACAGTCATGAGTAGGAATATGAATATCACTGAGGTTTTAGAACGGTTTATACGTTATGCGGGGTTTGATACGCAATCGAACCCTGCTGCCGTATCGTGCCCCAGTACATCCGGGCAACGGGCGCTGGCGGAATTGCTTGCCGCCGAACTGCGCGCTCTGGGGGCGGCGGATGCGGCGGTGGACAAGAACGGCTATATGATGGCAACCATTCCCGCCACGGTGGACGAACGCACGCCGGTCATCGGGTTGATTGCGCACCTCGACACTTCGCCGGATTATCCCGGAGCGAATGTCCGCCCGCAGGTCATTTATCCCTACGACGGCGGCGACATCGTGTTAAACCATGCGGAAAATATCGTGCTGCGCACTGCCGAGTTCCCGGAAATCAAACAATATGCCGGGCAAACAATCGTTACCGCCGGCGGCAATACGCTGCTCGGCGCCGACGACAAAGCCGGCATCGCCGCCATTATGAGCGCTGCGGCTTGCCTGCTGTCGCATGGCGGCATCCCGCACGGCGCTATACGTATCGCTTTCACGCCCGACGAGGAAATAGGGCGGGGCGCCGACAGGTTCGACGTACAAAAGTTCGGCGCCGATTTCGCCTATACTTTCGACGGCGGGGAGCTGGGCGGACTGGAATACGAAAACTTCAACGCCGCCGAAGCGGCTGTGTATATTACCGGCAACAACATCCATCCGGGCTATGCAAAGGGAAAAATGATTAACGCCTTGAATGTGGCTGCCGCTTTTCATGCGGCATTGCCGGCAGGCGAGCGTCCCGAAACCACCGGCAACCGCGACGGCTTCTTCCACCTCTCGCGGTGTCAGGGTACGGAAGAACAGGCGTCGCTGCATTACCTCATCCGCGACTTCGACCGCGCAGCGTTCCGGCGGCGGAAAGCCACCCTCGAAAAAATCGCCGGCGACCTCAACAAGATGTATACAACGCCGGTCGTACGCCTGCAACTGCGCGACCAGTATTATAACATGTACGAAAAAATCCTGCCGCACTTTTTTATCGTGGAAAAAGCAAAAGCCGCCATGCAGGCAGCCGGTATAACGCCGGTTATTACTGCCGCCCGCGGCGGCACCGACGGCGCACGGCTGTCGTTTATGGGATTGCCCTGCCCGAATATTTTCACCGGCGGGCATCATCCGCACGGGAAGTATGAATACCTGCATGCCGAAAGCATGCTGAAAGCCGCAGAAATGATTATAGAATTAGTGAAGCCCTGAAATCTTTAAACCGTGAAATCTTTAAATCTTTTTACATCAGGAAGACGGCTGCGCAAATAATGGCGCTGATAGCGAGCCAGAGTATATTAAGCAGTATCCTGCGTTTATTTTCATTCATAAGTTTTAGTGGATGTTGGTTGTAGTTTTCCTTTGTTCCCCGTATGGTTCACGCATTCCTTCCAAAGAAAAATCGTGAACTTAAATCTCTTTACTTGTGATTGAGGTTATAGTCTACCTAACGTCCAAATAACCGAATAAAGCCCACGATTGCTCATGAGCGTTTTAACTTTATTCTTGGACGTGTTGAAATTGACTATATTCCAATCACAAGATACAAGCTAACGCTGAATATGTCTGTTCCATGTAGCGGGAACGCGCATTGACCTTTATTTTTTCATAATTTGTTTATTTTAAGTTCCAGCGATGCAAAGGTAGTAATTTTTCCCCGAGTGTAAATCCGGCGCGCATAAAAACACCATTAATATCCTAATCGCTTAATCACTGAACGGTCGCCGTTTGAGGTTTGATTTTGTTGATGATTTCGTAGGCGTCGTCAAAACCGTCTTTTATTACGGATGCCTTTAAAACGCCGTCGTAATAACCGTCTAAATGCAAGACGCTATACACGGTGTCGAGGTATTTCATCATTTTGCCGTCGATTTTGCTGATGTGATGCATATAAAAATCAATCGACCGGCGTTTTTTCTTGGGTAGCTCCACGTCTTTAAGTTTGAGATAGGTTTCAAGCGCGAGGAGTACGCCGTTGTATGCCGTTCCGCAGGCAGTGCGCACGTATTTCCGGTCGGAATAGTAATTGTCTTCCTTCTTCGCTTTCTGCAACGTTTCTTTGGCGTTGTTCATGTAGCGTATGGCTTCCGCGTAGCTCTTTTGTTTTAATTCTTGTTGCTCTTCGATTGACATATTAAAGGATTAAAGGATTTAAAAATTTAAAAATTCCAAGATTTAAAAATTAATCACCATAGCACATTAGCCTTGGGTTTGTGGTTTGATTTTGTTGATGATTTCGTAGGCGTTGTCAAAGCCTCTTTTTATTACAGGGGCGTCTAAAATTCCGTCGTAGTAGCCATCTAAATGCAGGACATCATACACGACGTCCAGATATTTCATCATTTTGCCGTCGATTTTGCTGATGTTCCGCGTGTAAAAATCAATTGACCGGCGCTTTTTCTTGGGTAGCTCCACGTCTTTGAGCGCAAGGTAGGTGTCGAGCGCGAGGAGTACGCCGTTGTATGCCGTTCCGCAGGCAGTGCGCACGTATTTCCGGTCGGAATAGTAATTGTCTTCCTTCTTTGCTTTCTGCAACGTTTCTTTGGCGTTGTTCATGTAGCGTATGGCTTCCGCGTAGCTCTTTTGTTTTAATTCTTGTTGCTCTTCGATTGACATTGTTGTGGATTTTAAAGTAATGGCAAC
>JAIRLT010000116.1 GCA_031259225.1 Prevotellaceae bacterium | reverse complement strand
AACACATTTTATTCGCTGTTTATTTTTTGCTGTTTTCTTTTTATGGTTTTTCTCAAAATTATTATGAAAACAGCCGCGCAAACTGGTTGCAAAAAGCAGAGATATATAAACCGGAACTGGTAATCACGGAAAAGAAGCCGTTGAACATTGTTGAGATATTACCTGATGAATACGCTTTTCAAGGGTTTGAAGTGCGAAATTTAAATCCGATTGATTTGTTGTATGATTTGCCGTTCCGGCAACAAAAGCAGGTCGTGATTGACTTTGGGGAACACATAACCGGACATTTCAGTTTTTCGGTACGCACCACAGGAAAGGCGGCTGACGCTCCTCTCCGGCTGAAATTTACTTTTGGAGAAGTCCCCGCAGAAGTGGCTGTGAGTTTCGACGATTATAAAGAGGGATTAAGTCGAGCTTGGCTGCAAGAAGAAACCGTAACGGTAATGTATGTCCCGCAAACAATTACCATACAGCGGCGTCTTGCATTCCGGTATGTAAAAATAGAACTGCTTGGCAGTTCGCCTCAATACGATTTCAATATCTGCGACCTGTATTGCACAGCTCAAACTTCGGCAAAACACATGCCCGAAGAATTGCCGGATAACATTAACCCTGTACTGAGAGAGATTGACCGTGTGGGATTAAATACGCTGAAAGAGTGTATGCAAACCGTTTTTGAAGATGGCCCCAAACGCGACCAGCGTCTTTGGATTGGCGATTTGTATCTTCAGTCGCTGGGGAATATCTATTCATATAAGCAGTTTGATTTGACAAAACGATGCCTCTATTTGTTAGCCGCAATGAGCCACGCAAATGGATATTTGTTGGCAACGATAATTGAAAAACCAATTCCTCGCGCTCAGGAAGGACAATTTTTATTTGAATATGCCCTGCTCTTCAATGTTTGCCTGAATGATTACATGGAAGCTGCCGGTGACATTGAAACCGCCGAAGAACTGTGGCCGGTAGCCAAACGGCAACTGGATATTATCCGCACTTATGTGCGGGCGGACGGATTGATGGATTTTGAGAAGGCAAACCGTGAATGGTGGATTTTTTTCGACTGGAAAGAGGATTTGTACAGGGAAGTTGCCTTACAAGGTTTTTCGATTTTTGCTTTGAATGAATCATATAAACTGGCAAAACGGTTGGGGAAAGAAAACGAAGTCGCTGATTTGCCGGAATTAGCCGCTAAGATGAAACGCGCTGCTCACACGTTTTTCTACAACAGGGAAAGCGGATTTTTTGCCGGCACATCCAACCAACAAATATCATACGCTTCGCAAATATGGATGATAATAAGCGGCGTTGCAACCACCGGGGAAGGGCAAAAAGCGCTGACTCTGTTGCCTTCTGCCGCGAATGTTTGCCTTCCTGCAACTCCCTATATGTATCATTATTATATACAGGCGCTCATTGATTGCAAAATGTACCGTCAAGCGAAAGAAGCGCTGGTTTCCTATTGGGGTGGTATGGTTAGAAAAGGCGCAGATACATTCTGGGAAGCCTACGACCCTGAGAATGACTTTATTTCACCTTATGGCTTTTACCCGATGAACAGTTATTGCCATGCTTGGAGTTGTACACCGGTGTATTTTATCAGAAAATACCCTGAGATATTTCAATAGTGATTACCGTATCTATTAATTTAATGATCATTTTTCTTTGCACTAAAATTTAAAGAATATACCTTCTAATAATATTCTTGCATATAATTACAAAATTCTCCTATTGTATAAATAATATAACCAGTATATTTGTTTATTATTTTTAAGATATACCATGCAAAAACTTCAAACAATACTGTTCTTTTTTTGCGCCGCAACATTTTTCTCTGCTTGTATGCCGCATAACACCGCTACTTCGAAAACCGGTAAAGTGGATATGTTTATGGGTGTGCAGGGCAATTCAAATGGTGTGATTGGTCCGCAACTGCCGCACGGTTCCGTCAATCCTTCGCCGCAAACGCCGCACGGAAGCCACGACGGTTACGCTCCCAACCAGCCTATCCGCGGCTTTGGACAACTGCATGTTTCCGGTACCGGATGGGGACGCTACGGACAGATTCTCCTTTCGCCGCAAACCGGTTTCAATGCCGGAGAAACAGCGCACGACTCGCCCAAATCCAACGAAATAGCGACTCCTTATTATTATAGCGTTTGTCTCAATCGCTACCGGATTAAGGTAGAAATCACGCCGGCACAGCATTGCGCCGCCTACCGCTTTACATTTCCCGAAACGGATTCCGCCTGTATTCTGTTGGATATTGCCCATAACATCCCGCAGCATATTGCGCCGGAGGTGGATGGACAGTTTTCAGGCAATTATGAATTACAGATTATAGATTACGAAAACGCTCCATCTATTGTTGGTTTCGGCGAATATGCGGGCGGTTTCGGCAGCGGCGAAGCGTACAGAGTATATTTCGCAATTGTATTGAATTGTGAATTGCAAATGAAGGATTACAAACAGGGATATGCACGGATTTTCCTGCCGGACAATCCTCAAACCGTTGATTTGCAAATAAGTATTTCAATGAAAAGCATCGAAAATGCCCTTGCGTTTTTGAAGGAAGAAACCGGCGGTAAATCGTTTGATGATATTAAAAATGCTGCTATGCAGGCTTGGGAAAATGTGTTTAACAAGATAGCAGTAAAAGGGGGAACGGACGGGCAGCAGCGGCTGTTTTATACGGTGATGTATCACAGTTATCTGATGCCGCACGACCGCACCGGCGATCATCCGCATTGGGATTCGGACGCGCCGCACATCGACGACCATTATTGCGTCTGGGATACGTGGCGTACTAAATATCCGCTGATGACTTTGCTGAACGAAAGTTTTACGACGCGCACCATCGCTTCGTTTATCGACCGCTACGAACACAACGGCCAATGTATGCCTACTTTTACTTCCTCGCTCGAATGGGACTGGAAGCAGGGTGGCGACGATGTGGATAATATTATTGCTGATGCTTTTGTGAAAAACGTTCCGGGTTTCGACCACGCAAAAGCTTTTGAGTTGCTGAAACATAACGCTTTCAATGAACGCAGCGAAAATTATCGCGCCAAAGGTTGGGAAAGTGAACCGGCAGAGCGCATGAGTTGCAGCTACACAATGGAATATGCCTACAATGATTTTTGCGCTTCGGAAGCGGCTAAAATAATGAAGGATACGGCAACCGAAAATTTGTTGATGCAGCGCAGCCGCCAATGGGTACATCTTTTTAATCCGGATTTGGAAAGCGACGGTTTTAAGGGGTTTATTGCACCACGACGGCAAAATGGAGAATTTATCGCTGTAAATCCCGCAAAAAAATACGGTTCGTGGGTGGAATATTTCTACGAAGGTAATTCGTGGGTTTATACGCTGTTTGTCCCGCACGATTTTGAACGGCTGATTGCACTTTGCGGCGGGAAGGAAAAAATGATTGAACGTCTGATTTACGGCTTCGATAATCAATGGATCGATTTGAGCAACGAGCCGGGATTTCTTGCGCCGTTCATTTTCACGCATTGCGGCCGTCCGGATCTGGCTGCAAAAACGGTGAATGAAATCCGCATGGAAAAATTTTCGCTTACCGGTGGTTACCCCGGCAATGAAGACAGCGGCGCGATGGGTGCATGGTATGTGTGGACAAGCATTGGACTGTTCCCTAATGCCGGACAGGATTTTTATTATCTCCTGCCGCCCGCTTTCGACGATATAACAATTACCCGAGAAAATGGTGCGGAAATTCATATTAAAACGGAACGGATAACACCGGATGCACAATACATCCAATCGGTCCGGTTGAACGGCAAAAAAATAGACGGATTTACCGTAAAACACGCGGATATTGCCGGCGGAGCGGAGTTAATTTTTACATTGAAATAAATTATATAAATCAAGAGTTTTTATTCATTCTATTTATTTACTTTTCAAATTTTATTAAAATGAGAACATTTACAAGATTCAGTTTGAGTGCACTGTTATTATGCGGAGTATTAATTGTTAACGCACAGGTTCCACCGGTAGCGCCTCCCGACCTGCCTCATGAAGCGGCCAATGTGCTTTCGTTTGTTAGCGAACAGTATGGTATGGCCTTTGAAAATACGTGGAATACCCCCAATTGGGGACAAACGGCAACGTGGGATTACGCTGCGTCTACCGACGAAAAGTTAGTGATTAAAATCAGCAATCTGAGCGATAAAGGCTGGTTGCCGATTGCCCTGGGCGGAACAGCCGATTTACGGAACTATTATTATATCCATCTCGATGTATTTTGCAACGAAACAAGCGACTTCCGACTTGGTTTGCAACGCCATTATCCTAACAATAAGGAATGGTATTTCCCGATGATCGAAAAAACGGTCATGCAGCCGGGCAAATGGTATTCGATTGACTACGATTTGGATGACTTTTTCCTCAGCGGTTACGGAACCGACACTGAATGTGTGGCTCATTATCTGCGTTTCGGCGGTGAAATAGAGCTTGGCGACTATACGCCTCAGTGGTCGGACGAGATTTACATTACCAATCTGGTGTTGCTCGGCGAAGGTTGCACTCCAACAGCCCTTGGCGGCAAAGTGATTGGCGAAGAAAACGGGATTGAAAAGGTGAAAGGAAATTCCGGATTTAACGCTTTTGTTGTGGATAATACGTTGAATGTTTCGGCCAAGGAAACCATCAGGGAAATCAATATCATCAATCTTGCAGGACAAACGGTTAAAACGATTCCCGCTAATGCGCTTTACGCCAATCCGGATGTTTCTGCTTTGACTCCGGGCGTGTATCTGGTGCAGGCAACGTTGGCAGGTGGACAGAAAGTCAATACAAAAATTATTAAAAACCGACACAGACAGGGGCATATCCAATGACATGGCAAGGGGGCGTGCTCCCTTGTTACTTTTCGACTAACCAAATAAAAAAATTATGAGTTCAAACATTGAATCGGGAATTAATACCTGCGTGGATCATTTCCAAGAGCTTATTAATGTATGCGAGGGGTTCGGAACGTATTATAAGCCACAGCCGTGCGAGTTAAGAATTGCAAGCCTGAAAACACAGTTGTTGGATATACGTGCGGCGATTGATGCGGTGGGTACGGCATTGCGGATGAAAGAATAGGTGAAGTTTGAAAATTATATACCGATGAAAAAAATCAGTTATACACTTTATTAAATATTAAAAATCATGAAAAGACTAATTTTCTTTTTGTTTTTAATGCTTGCCGCAACATTGCAAAGCCTTGTTGCGCAGCCAACAGTTCCGGCGCCCACGCCGCAGCACGCAGCAAACAGGGTTGTGGCTCTGTTCAGCAATCACTACACAGCGGTTGGGAACATGCAATATGTACCTGCCGTTCCGCAAATCACTATCGAGACGCTCTTTGCCGACGCCCCAGCCGACGAGGTGATGAAAATCTCAAATCTTCTCAACGGCTCCGGCAACAAAGAAGCGCGGTTTGCCTTCGATACGCAGGACTGGCGTCTGATGGACACGCTTCATATTGACATTTTTTCGCCCGGCAACGACACCGGTATCGGTGAGTTCGAATGTGCGCTGATCTCGGCTAACGGTACGGAAATTTATGCGGGTATCTGGCTCAATATCACAACGGGCAACCGGCACGGAGAATGGATTCCGATCGAGGTAGCCGTCTCAAAATTCGCGACCGGAAATATGCAGATCGATCAGGTTACGCACGTTGTCTTTCGGCGCGGTGGTGCCGGCTCGACGGGCAATGTCCTTTATGTTGATAACATTTATGCTTATCAGTCGGAATATATTGACCATACTCAGTCGGTCGAAGCAGTATCAATCAATGGTGCGGGTGCGGTAAAACGCGGCGCTACCGCACAGTATGGCGCAACTGTTACCGGCGCAAACTATCCTCCGCAAACGGTAACGTGGACACTTACGGGTGCGGCCAAACCGGCAACTACGCTTTCGTCCGGCGGACTGCTCACGGTGGCTACCGACGAAACAGCCGCAGTCCTGACGGTTATTGCCACTTCGGTTTATGATAACACGAAATCGGGCGTCTATAAAATCATCGTTATCAATCCGCCGGCAACGCCTGCTCCCGAACCCACTCATGCTCAAGAGTATGTAAAAAGCATTTTCAGCGATTATTACAATAATAACGGGCAGTTTGTCGTAAATTACGACGACTGGCTGGCTGCCGGCACTACCAAACCGCGCAAGGAAATCATCACCCCGTTTGACGTTGATCCAGATGACCACCTCTTGTTTCTCGACTCGCTCATCAACAGCAATGTGGCACAGATTAGCCTTGGCGCAGTTTCCCTGACCGGCAGGGACAGTATCCACATCGACGTTTATTCACCCGGTGGAAACAATGGGATCGGCGAATTTGAGTTTTCTTTCTATGTGGGAACAAACTACTGGACAAATGCTTCGTGGGTACAGGCTGATGTGTGGTACCGAATTACTGAACAAAACCGGCACGATCAGTGGATTAGCCTCGAAGTTCCCGTATCGAAATTTGTAGAAAAAGGCGAATATGCTTTGGTGTTGCGGTTACGGCGCGGCGCACAGGGTTCACCCGGACAAAAACTGTATGTGGACAATATTTACGCCTATACTTCGCAGTATGTTGACCATACGCCGGTAGTCAATTCGGTGACAGTCAGCGGTTCTACAGCTGTACAACGCAATACGGCGGCACAATACAAAGCAACGGTATCCGGCGCCAACAATCCATCCTCAGCGGTAACGTGGACGCTCAACGGTGCAAGCAGCACCGCTACGACGCTTTCTACTGCCGGATTGCTCACTGTTGCCGCCGATGAAATGGCCGCTACGCTGAGCATTATCGCTACGTCTGATTACGATCCTGCCAAGTCGGGTAGCCTCACAGTTACCCTTATCGACCCACCTGTAATGACTGTTGACGCGGTTGTCGATTTGACAGCTGCCTTGCCTCCTGTTCCCGCTCCTGCGCCGCGTCACGATCCCGACAGTGTGGTGTGCCTTTTCAGCGACGTTTATACTTATAATCCGGATAAATTCGTTTTGTCGTATTCCGACTGGCTGGCTGAAGGCAAAACGGCCTGTACGAAGGAAATCGTTTATCCTTTCGAAAATTCGCCCGCCGAATCGCTGCTGAAACTTGACCTGCTTTACAACGACAATCAGGCGCAGATTTCGCTTGGAACGTGCAATCTGGCAGGAATGGATTCTATTCATATCGACATTTATTCGCCCGGCGACGATCAGGGAATCGGCGAATTTGATT
>JAIRLT010000111.1 GCA_031259225.1 Prevotellaceae bacterium | reverse complement strand
ATACGAAAAAATAACAATACTATGCAAATAAAATTAAGATGGTTACAAATACGGGTATTCTTAATCGAAGTAACGGCGTATGAAAACGGCGCGTGGTGGCTGCATTTCCTTATCGTGGTTGTGTTCCGGTAGGCAGGGTTGCTAATGTGACTAATTTTTTAATGTGATTAATTGGCTGACGCGCCAGCCAATCAGAAATCAGAAATTATTAAAAAAGTTCCCTTAGTAGCAAACGGGAATGAATAAAAACAATACCCTTATTTACCTTATCCAACCGCGCTGCTTCGCGAGTGGAGAATGGAGAATTAAGAGTGGATAGTTGCTGGCGCGTCAGCAACTATCCACTCTCCACTTTCAATTTTCAACTTTTTGGGGCGGCATGTTCATAACCCCGTGCAAGCCGCAGGCGCAGCTCGGGGTCTATGCGTCGAGCCTGCGGCGAAGAACAGGAAACAGGTTATTTCAAATATTTTTGTTACTTTTGCAAATTATACCATTATACATTTGCGTTATGGGAAAAATAATAGCTATTGCTAACCAAAAAGGCGGGGTGGGAAAAACAACCACCGCTATCAATCTGGCTGCCGGGCTGGCTGTCCTCGAAAAGAAGGTATTGCTGATTGACGCCGACCCGCAAGCCAATGCTACTTCCGGCTTGGGCTTCGAGACCAAAACCATTGCCGGCGATACCATCTACGAATGCCTGATTGGCTCGTCCGAAGCGGCGAACGCCTTGCTGGATACCGAAATCAAAGGGTTGCAACTAATTCCTTCACACATTGATTTGGTGGGCGCAGAAATAGAAATGCTGCAACTTTCCGACCGTGAAAAAGTGCTGAAAACCGTACTGAAAAAAATAACTGTCCATTATGATTATATCATCATCGATTGTTCGCCCTCGCTGGGCTTGATTACGGTGAATGCATTGACCGCCGCCAATTCGATTATTATCCCAGTGCAATGTGAATTTTTTGCTTTGGAAGGTCTCGGCAAATTGTTAAATACAGTGAAAATAGTACAGACGCGTTTAAATCCCGAATTAGCTATCGAAGGCTTTTTGCTGACCATGTATGATGCGCGCCTGCGTTTGGCAAATCAAGTGGTGGACGAAGTACGCCGCCATTTTCCCAACATGGTATTCCAAACCATTATCCAGCGCAATGTGAAATTAAGCGAGGCGCCGTCGTTCGGGAAGCCTGTTATCCTTTATGACGCCGCTTCCATAGGCGCAAACAATTATTTAAATCTGTCCAAAGAAATTTTGAGAAAGAACGAGAACACTAATCGCCCGGAATAATTACCGGATAAATACCAAGTGAACATGGCAAAAAACCAGAGACAGGCATTAGGAAAAGGCATAGGGGCATTGTTGGGAGATGCGGAACCTGCTACGCCGCGCGAACCGAGGGAGCGTCCTGTGGAAAAACCGGCTTTTGACAGCGGACCGGAAATAGCGATTGAAGCAATAGAGCCCAATCCACACCAGCCGCGCAAACACTTCGATGAAGATGCCTTGCAGGAATTATCGGAGTCCATAAAAAACCTGGGCATTATACAGCCTATCACTGTGCGCGAAATCAAAAATGGGAAATTCCAAATCATCAGCGGCGAACGGCGTTACCGCGCTGCACGCATGGCGGGTTTGGAAACGGTGCCGGTATTTGTCCGCGCCGGCGATGATGAAGAAAAAAGCGTGCTGTTAGCTGCGCTGGTTGAAAATATCCAACGCGAAGATTTGAATGCACTCGAAATCGCCGTTACCTACCAACGCCTCATGGAAGAAGGCAACCTGACGCAGGAAGAACTGAGCGAGCGCGTCGGTAAAAAGCGTGCAACGGTGGCTAATTACTTACGCCTGTTGCAACAGCCGGCGGAAGTGCAAGCCGCCATCCGCGACAACAGTATCACGATGGGGCATGCACGCGCTATCGCCGGGCTCCCGGAAAATAAAGACCAAATTAAAGTAGCCCGCAAAACAGTGGATGACGGGCTGTCGGTGCGGCAAGTAGAAGAACTGGTAAAGAAAATGGCGCAACCGAAAGAAAAAAAACAACCGGAAGAAACAGCCTTGCCCGGCGTTGATAAAGAATTAAAGGAAGCCATGAAACGTTGTTTTAATGTGAACATCGCTATTAAACATCATCATAAAGGCAATGGCAGCATCACTATTTCCTTTCAAAATGATGCGGAAATGAATGGATTTTTGGCTAAATTAAATAATTTTAACGGTTAGGGAATGTGCGAGCATAGCCGTTCGTAATAATCTGTTGTGAATTTCGTGAACATAAGAAATTTTTTTTTAATTCTGCTTCTTTTAACCGGCTTTAGCCGGCTGTTACCGGCTCAGGCGCAAGAACCCGGCGCAAGGGAACCCGGTAAAAATTATTGGCATGGGCTTACCGGAAAGGATACATTAACGATTTCCAAAGTATGGACAGCTTCGCTGTTGCTGCCCGGTTATTCGCAAGCCTATAACCGCGATTACTGGAAAATACCTGTGGTGTGGGGCGGAATAGGCGGTTTTATTGGCGCCGGCGTCTATAGCCACAACCAATATAAAAAAACCGGGGAAGAGCATTTCCGTAAGCAAAGCACATGGTTCTATCTCGGTGCGGCAGCCATTTACTGGAGCAGTTTACTGGATGGCGCGGTATCCTATAACTCGGGAAAAGACGTGCTGCCAGCGCGTGCAGCGCTTTATTCCACCATGCTGCCGGGGCTGGGGCAAATTTATAACGGCGAATACTGGAAACTTCCGATTATCTACGGCGGACTGGCTTTCACAGGTTATTTAATTGATTTCAATAATAAGCAATATAACCGCTTCCGCAGGGCGTATGACATTTTGAGGGATGACGACCCGGATACGGTGGATGAATTCAACGGCAGGTTCACGGATGCCAACCTCAAATATTACCGCGACAGTTACCGCCGCAGCCGCGACTATGCTATCCTGTTTACTGTACTGGTGTATGTATTGAACATTGTTGATGCGAATGTATTCGCCCACCTGAAAGATTTTGATGTAAGCGATAGCCTTTCGCTGCGTATACATCCGGCATTATTAAATTATGACGCCTACGCATCCAACGGGAAACCGGCTATAGGCATGCAATTACAAATTACGTTTTAAAATTTTACAGACATGAAAAAAATAATTTTCGTTTTTCTTTTCTTCTTTTCGCTTACGGTTGGCTATGCGCAGTCGCATATTGTAAAAGCGGAAGGCGACACCATTATTAGTATGGAAACCATGGAAGCGGATAATGACGAAGAAATTTTAGATTTTAATATCAACAAAAATCTGGATAGCCTGCTTTCTATCTGGTACCTGCAACGTGCGTTGCGGGATACGTCGGAAATATTTGTTGATATTGAAGAAGACCGGCAACAAGCCGATTTGCCGGATACCGTATACATCGAGCGGCTTAAGCGGATGCCGACAATTATTGATTTGCCGTATAACGATGTGGTGCGCCGCTGCATTATTGCCTATACGCAAAAAGACCCCGAAAAATCGGAAATGATTTTGGGGCTGACGCATTATTACCTCCCGATAATTGAAGAAATTTTGGACATGTATGAATTGCCGTTGGAATTGCGGGCGATGGCTATTATTGAATCGGCTTTGAACCCGCGCGCTGTTTCGCGCGCCAAAGCAAAAGGGATGTGGCAATTCATGTACCCGACGGCGTTGCGGTACAACCTCAAAATAAATTCATTTGTTGATGAACGTTTAGACCCGGTGGCAGCAACGCACGCAGCCGCAAAGTACCTGAAAGATTTGTACAATATTTTCGGCGACTGGTCGCTGGCTATTGCCGCTTACAATTGCGGCGACGGCAATGTGCGCAAGGCTATCCGGCGTTCCGGGGGCAAAAGCGATTACTGGGACATCTATCCTTACCTGCCGCGCGAAACACGCGGCTATGTGCCGTTATTTGTAGGCGCCGGTTATTTGCTGGAATATTACAAAGAGCATAACCTCCGCCCGAAACAGGTGAGTATGCCCGCACAGGTAGATACCTTTATAATAAATAAAATGTTGCATTTTGAACAGGTATCGGAAGTCATCGGCATCCCGATAGATGAACTGCGCGACTTCAACCCGCAATACCTGCACGATATTATACCGGGAACTTCGGCGCCTTATGTGTTGCACATCCCGTTTGAATATACGGGTTTATTTGCCGAAAAAGAAAAAGAAATTTATGCGTATAAAGACAGCGTATATTTCAATCCGAATATTATTAAACAAATTGCGCAACGGGGAACTGCTACAATCGCTGGCGAACGCACTATCCACCGGGTAAGGAAAGGGGAAACGCTTAGCTCTATCGCCTTAAAGTATGGCGTAAAAATTTCCGATTTGCAATATTGGAACGATATCGGCAAAAGCACGCGCATCAATGCCGGGCAAAAACTGGTGGTGAATGCAAAAGCAAAAAAAGCAACCGCTGCCGTAGCCGCCGCTAAACCTGCACGCACTATTACCGAGGGAGAAGCATTGGTGCATACGGTAAAGAAAGGTGAAACCCTGTGGAGCATCTCGCAATTATACGACGACATAACTTTCTATGATATCATGCAAATAAACGGGCTTACGAAGAATGCAAAAATTTACCCGGGCAATAAGATAGTGATAAAAAAACTGTAGCTACCGCCGGCGGCAGCCCCTTAATCCCTCATCAAGCGTCGTAATTATCCAAAATTGTTTTGGCGAAAGCTATTACTTTTTCCTTTACAGACGCGGGCGACAATACTCTCAGCTCATTCCCGTAACGGCACAGTTCCCGTATAAAATCGGAAGTGGGATACAACCGCACAGAGAAAACAACATATTCGCCCGTATCCTCCACCTCTACCTGCGACGAATGCAGCGGCGCCATCTGCAACTGCTTTGCCGTATCGCCAACGACCTTGAAACGGACAGTTTCCCGCGAAACGCCTTCATCCATGATAACACCGAAATAATCATTGAAAAAAGTCGCCGCTTCGGGATAATCTTCATCTTCGGGAAGCACAAATTTCTCGCCGGTTTTCGTAATACCGGCAATCTTATCCAACGGGAAAACCCGCACGAGTTCCCGCCGCAAATCTTTTGCCACCAAGTGCCATTCCTGTCGGAACAACCGCACGAAATACGGGATAATATCTATCTTTACAACCTTGAATGTGCGAAACCGTTTTAATTCCAACGCCAGTATATCGCTGTGCCGTATTCCTTCCAGAATTGCCGACAGGTGCTCGTTTCCTTTCGGCGGCGGCTCCAGTAAAATATGCGCCGCCTGGTCGCGGTATACTTCCAGCACATTGGCATGGCGGAACGTGTGCAGCATCCAGTCGAGCATGTGCTGCTCTTCCTTGCTGGGCGCTTCTTTGATATAGTAACCCTTTGTTTTGCGGTCGAAAAACAGCACAATGCCGAAAATAGATTCAATCGCATTGGCGTCGCGGAAGAATGTACGTTCCGAAAACATAATATCGCCCTTGTCGAATTGCCCGCTTTGAACGATTTTTGCTTCCAGTTCCTCGTAGGTGATGGGCTGGTAACGGCGGATAGTATCTACCATCCAAATGTAACGTTTTAAACTTCTTTCTTGTGACATATAATTTAGTTAATAGTGATGCGTAAGGCGTGGCTATTTAAATCTTGAAATGATAAAATCTATCGCCCTCAAAAAACACCGCCACCCATCTTCACGGGCGGGCGGCTTGCGTTCCGCGGCGTAACGAGGATATTATGCCGGATGAGGGGAGTTGGCGAATTTCGTACCTTCCGACCATAACGAATACGTATGCCGGTATTGCCGGTCTAAACAGGCTCTCAACTTGTCAGATGACATACCTGTTGTTTCAGCATCTATTTCATCACGAATATTCCGCATCATTTTTACGCAGTCTAATCCTTTATCGAAATACCCGCCTATTACAGAGGTGTCAATGTATATCTGTTGTTTCATTGCTATTATTTTCCCGCAAATATAAACAAAATATTCTATTCCGCCCCAATACACCATCCTTTCGATTAAATGCGTCATTCGTTCGATAGCATTTGGCTTGTTGCACGTACTGTCGTGTTGTTTGCTTCGCTATATAGTAATTACTGTTTTTTACCTGCAAGCATTTCAGGGACAAAAATTCAACCGGATTTTTCTTCCCGCACATGTCAGGGACAAAAATTCAACCGGATTTTTCTTCCTGCACGTGTCAGGGACAAAAATTCAACCGGATTTTTCTTCCCGCACGTGTCAGGGACAAAAATTCAACCGGATTTTTCTTCCCGCACGTGTCAGGGACAAAAATTCAACCGGAATTTCTTTCCCGCACGCGTCAGGGACAAAAATTCAACCGGAATTTCCTTCCCGCACGCGTCAGGGACAAAAATTCAACCGGATTTTTCTTCCCGCACATGTCAGGGACAAAAATTCAACCGAAACGGCTTGAGTTATCCTAAAAATTTGATTACATAATTTTCGTGCGTTTGCCCTGAAACTTCCTGCAAAATATTTTGAAATCCGGTTGTTTTTACTGTACGTAGTGAACGACGAAAACTTCACGCTGTGGGTGCATTTTTTGTTGGTAGTGGTGTTCCGGTAGCACAAAGAAGATTAAGAATTGCGCTATCCGTGCCTATCCGCCTAATCCGTGCCCATAGGGAGCCAGCCAACTCATAATTCATAATTCTTTTGTATTTTTGCATTTTATTAAGAACAATTGCCATGAAGAAAAGACCAGTTCCTAAAACGGTGGATAAGAAAATGCCGGCAGCAGCGCGCCCGGCGGCAAAGCCGGTGCAAAAACCGGCGATGACGGAAAAATTTATTCCCGCGCCTTTTCCCCATTGGGTGTATATCGTGATTGTGGGGTTCTGCTTCGTGATTTACGGCAATACCCTCTGGAATGAGTTTGCTTTGGACGATACAATGGTGCTTACGCAAAATGAATTTGTGAAAGAGGGCGCCGGCGGTATCCCGAAGATTTTTAAGTATGACACGTTCATCGGGCGTTACGGTGCACAGGTAACCAACCTCCCGGGCGGACGCTACCGTCCCCTGTCGGTGGCGCTGCTGGCAGCGGAATACGATATTTTTGTATCTTCCGAAGTCAAGCAAATCATCCGCGACAAGTTGGATACAACCCTTATGCAGCACCCTGTCCCGCGCGAATACCTCGTGTGGGACATGCAGGCGCGGATCATCGACACTACGCAGGTAGAGCATGTGGTGGTCGCTAAAACCGCGCCCAAACAAAATGACGACGATGCACCGCTGTACATGAAAACGCTGTTGCCCTATGCCAGCCATTTTGTAAATATTTTGCTGTATGCGCTGGTGGCATGTTTCCTGTTTAAGTTATTGCAGCGGCTGTTCCCGGTGCGCGAGCCGGCGGGCTGGAAGCTGCTGTTTAATGTGCCGGTGATTGCCACGCTGCTTTTCATTGCACATCCCGTACATGTGGAAGCGGTGGCGAATATCAAGGGGCGCGACGAAATCATGACCTTCCTGGGCGCGCTGATGGCGCTGTTCTACACATTGCGGTGGCTGGATACGCGGCAACCGCATTTCCTCGCCATTACGTTCCTTTGCTTCCTTGCCGGCGCCTTCTCGAAAGAAAATGCCCTGACATTCCTGGCGATTATCCCCGTTACGATTTATTTCACGGGGCAATATAAATTGAAGCATCTTTTGCTGTTCACCGCCATAACCGTCATTCCCGTATTCCTGCTGCTGAAAGGGCAGGGAATAGCGTTCCTGTTTGTGGCGGCTTTCGTGGCGCTGCTCCTTGCCGCGCCGGCGCATTCGCGTACGAAAACCATTGCATGGGCTTTGCTGCCGTCGTTTGCAGCGGCGCTGGTCTTCACGTGCGTGCGCTGGAGCGTCATCAACATGGAACCGCTGCCCGAAACAGAATTAATGAACAACCCGTTTCTGGGGATGCGTTCCGTCGAAAAGGCGGCAAGCATTGTATACGGGCTGGGGCGTTACCTGTGGCTGCTGGTTTACCCCAACCCGCTGACGCCGGACTATTACCCGTACCACATCCCGAAAGTGGTTATCAATAATGCCGGGATAAGCGAGTTTATCAATACCATCAGCATC
>JAIRLT010000033.1 GCA_031259225.1 Prevotellaceae bacterium | reverse complement strand
CCGGTAGCGACCACGCACCCCGCCGTCGAAATCCGCACGTTGGAGTTGCGCCGGGTGACGATCCACTTTTTCGAGAGTGACGGTACGCACCGGAAAGCGAAACCCGACGGTCAGCATGGCGCGGAAACGGCATGGGGGCTGTTCGACCATCCGCAGGAAGTGCATATCAGCGACCTGACGCACTCGTCGTTTGATACGCACACGCCGTTGACGCTCGAATTTGCCGACGAAGACCGCGGCAAGACGCTGTACTTCGCCCTCCGCTGGGAAAACACCACCGGCGAAAAGGGTCCCTTCGGACCCATCATGAGCGCGATAGTGCCGTAAAGGCAGTGGGCAGTAGGCAGTAGGCAGTAGGCAGTGCTGGCGCTTCGCGAATGGAGAGTGGAGAATGGAGAGTGGAAAGCTGCTGACGCGTCAGCCCCCTTCACCCTTTACCTTGTACCCTTTGCCCTAAAAGAAAGAACTGCCGGTGCAGAAATGCACCGGCGGTTTTTTTTGAAATCTTTGAATTTTGAAATTTTGAAATTCTTCCTGCGCCAGCCGACTTACGACTTATGACTTACGACTTACGACTAAAAACCGGGTGCAACAAAGAACTGCCGGTGCAGAAATGTACCGGCGGTTTTTTTTGAAATCTTGAAATCTTTAATAAGTAAATTTTTACTTCTTTTGTGCTTAATTTTTAACAAAAAGTATGAAACGCCTGAATTTTTTTCTCTTTACCTTATGTTTTTTTCTACCGCCGGCTGTGGATGCGCGCGATATTCCGCAGGAGCAACGCCGGCAAGAGCAGCGCTGGGTTGATTCCATTATGAATACGCTTTCGTTACGGCAACGTATCGCACAACTGTTTGTTGTCCCTGTCAATATTGCCGGGCGGTACCATGCACACCTTGACAATGTCGGCAAGCTGGTGGAGGCTGAGCAGGTGGGCGGCGTGATTGTGATGAAAGCGCAACCGTCGTCGTACCCGGCGGCGATTAACGGGTTACAGCGCCGCAGCCGCGTTCCCCTGCTGGTGGCTATTGACGGGGAATGGGGCGTCGGCATGCGCATGGACAGCGTGCTGAGTTTCCCGCGGCAAATGCTGCTGGGCGCGTTGCCGGATAATACGCTGATTGAAAAAATGGGCGAAGCTATCGGCGAACAATGCCGGCGTATGGGCATTCACCTGAACTTTGCGCCGGTGGTGGACGTCAATAACAATCCCGGTAATCCGGTCATCAACGTCCGTTCCTTCGGCGAGGACAAATATAATGTGGCGGAAAAAGGCAAGGCTTATATGCAGGGAATGCAAAACAGGGGTATACTGGCATGCGCCAAACATTTTCCGGGACATGGCGACACGAACCAGGATTCGCATGAGGCGCTGCCTGCAATCCCCCACACGTTGGAGCGGCTGAATTCGCTGGAACTGTTCCCTTTCAGGAGCCTTATGGAAAATGGCGTGGATGCGGTCATGGTGGCGCATTTGCAAATCCCCGCCTATGACACGCTGCCCCGTCCCTCGACGCTGTCGCCGGCAGTGGTTAGCCGCCTGCTGCGCGATGAATTGGAATTTGGCGGGCTGGTGATTACCGATGCGCTCGAAATGAAAGGGGTTACGTCCGCCGCCCATGAGGATACGGTAGCCCTGTTCGCCCTCTTGGCGGGCAACGACATCCTGCTGATGCCGAATAATGTTTCTACGGCTATCGACGTGATAGAACAAGCCGTGCGGGAGGGAAAGGTATCCATGTACAAAGTGGATATTAAATGCCGGAAGATACTGTCGGCAAAGTATCGCGCGGGTTTGAGCGATTATCATCCTGTCCGCGAAACGGGTTTGGCAGATGATTTGAACAATGCCGCCCATCGGGCATTGAACTGCCGGCTGACCGAAAAAGCCTTGACGCTACTGCATAACCGGGACAACCTGCTGCCGTTGCGCCGCCCGGATACATTGAAAATTGCCTGCCTGGAAATAGGGGAGGGCGATGGTACGTTTTTCCAACAGCAGTTGCGTTCTTATGCGGCGGTAGATGTTTTTCCCGTCAATCCCGGCGCCGGCGCGGATACGTTGCTTGCATTGCAGGAACAGTTAGCCCCCTACGATTTAATTATTGCCGGTTACCACCGTACCGATGCTCGTCCACAGTACGGTTTCGGCGTGGACAGCCTAACCGCGGAATTTATTACGGGCATTGCCGCCCATAAAAAAGTCATCCTTGATTTCTTCGGAACGCCTTACGGGATAACAAAATTCGGGGATACGCAAAATCTTGCGGCGCTGGTGGTGTCCTATTCCAATTCGCCGGTAGCGCAGGAGCGTTCGGCGCAGTTATTGTTTGGCGGCGTGGCGGCGCAAGGTCGCTTGCCGGTGTCTATCGACAGTTTGCTGGTATTCGGGAGCGGTGTGCAGCAGGCGTCGCCGGTACGTTTGCACTATGTGTTGCCCGAAGAAATCGGTATTTCCGGTGCGCATTTGTCGGTTATTGATACGCTGGTGGCGCAAGCCATCAAGAAGCAGGTGGCGCCGGGAGCGCAGGTGTTGGCTATTTATAAGGGGCAGGTATTTTATAATAAATCTTTCGGTGTTCCTTCGTCCGGCACGTTGCCCGGCTTCGTAGCCTACAGCGAGGGGCGTTCTTTCAGCGATAGCCTTGTGGCGCTTGCTGCCGGCGGTTATGCGCACAACCATGGCAACTATTTTAAGAGTCGCCGCTGGCTGGATTTCACTTCCGGCGCACTCTGCTGGAAAGATACGCAACGGGAGCTAACGGTGATTTTCCTGCCCTCCCACCGCGTCCTGCCCGGCGGTAAAAAAGCAAAAAAGCTGCGTGCCTTCCCAAAAATCTTTTCGGAATTTAAACGCACGGTAGATGAATTAAGAATTAGGAATTAAGAATTAGGAATGGTATATTTTCCTTTGTATCCTTTGTGGGAGTGAAGCGTGAAGCGAGCCGGCGCATCTTTTATGTATATCAAAAAATAACGTTATCTTTGCCAAGCCAAACAATTCGATATGGAAATTGTTTTTGAAAAAGAATACTTGTCGGAACTTTATTACCATGGAAAAACACTGGACAAAAAACACCGGTTCCAGCCGGAAGTAATAAAGCGGTACAAACTTCGTATTGAAGCCCTCGAAAGTGCAGATAGTATTGAAGATTTATACCGAATTAACGCCTTTCACTACGAACTCTTGAAAGGCGACAAGAAAGGGATTTCATCTATTAGGGTAAATGACCGATACCGTATTGAGTTCACAACGCACAAAGTGGAATCGGAAACGGTTGTAACCGTATGTAATATTTTAGAATTATCGAACCATTATAATAAATAAAGACATTATGGGAAATCTTGGTTTTGGGTACAAACCCACACATCCGGGCGAATTGCTGAAAGAAGAAATTGAGTACAGGGGCATACCACAGTGCAAAATTGCCGCACAAATGGGAATGTCCTATACGGTCTTTAATGACATCCTCAACGAACGCCGCCCGCTCTCCGCCGCTTCTGCCATGATGTTTGAAGCCGCTTTGGGGGTAAAAGCGGATATGCTCATGCGGATGCAAACAAAATATAACCTGCAAGTGGCAAGCCAAGACAAATCTTTTGCCAAACGGCTTGCACAAATTCGCAAAACGGTGGCTATATTTTGACAATTTTAACTTTCTACTGATGCGTTAATTTTTTTAATTTTAAATACACCGGTAGAAACTAACAACCAGAAATGAAAAATAATCGTTTATTATCGCTGGACATATTACGCGGCATCACAATCGCCGGTATGATACTGGTCAATAACCCGGGTTCATGGAGCGCCATTTATGCGCCCTTGCGCCATGCGCCGTGGCACGGACTAACGCCGACCGATTTGGTCTTCCCGTTTTTCATGTTTATCATGGGCGTGTCCATGTATTTCTCGTTGCGGAAATTCGACTTCGCGCCGTCGGGACAGGTTTTCCTGAAAATCCTTAAACGCACGGCAGTCATTTTCCTGATAGGTTTGGCGCTGGCATGGTTTTCGCGTTCGTTGCGCACGTTTAACCGGTTATCGGAAGAAGAACTGGATTTCTTTAACCGGCTTATCCGGGCGGTTACCGGCGTAGAAGGTTTGCGGATATTGGGCGTGATGCAGCGGCTGGCGTTGTCGTACGGCTTTGCGGCGGTGATTGCGGTCATTGTTAAACATAAATTTATACCGTATATTACAGGCGCCGTACTGGCGGGTTACTTCCTGCTCCTTGCGCTGGGGAACGGTTTTGAGTTAAGCGAAACGAATATACTTTCGGTTATCGACCGGGCGGCGCTTGGGGCGTCGCACCTGTACACCGACGCCGGCGTGAAACTCGACCCCGAAGGATTAGCCAGCACTATTCCGGCAATTTGCCATGTCTTGATTGGCTTTTGTTGCGGGAAAGCATTGACGTTCGCCAAAGGCAACCACGAAAAAATGCTGAAGCTGTTTATCGCCGGCGCATGTATGACTTTTGCCGGTTTCCTGTTGAGCTACGGCTGCCCGATAAATAAAAAGATATGGAGTCCTTCATTTGTGTTGGTTACCTGCGGGCTTGCCGCCACCTTGCTGGCATTGCTGATATGGATAGTCGATGAAAAAGGTTACAAGCGCTGGGGCGTATTTTTTGGATCGTTCGGCGTCAATCCCCTGTTCATTTACACGCTGTCTACCGTCCTTGCCATCCTTTTGGGGAATATCGTGTTTACTTACGGCGGGAATACTATTAGCGCAGCCGGGTTTATGTACCGGATAGTCCTGCAACCTTTCCTGGGCGACTACTTGGGCTCATTAGCGTTCGCCCTGCTTTTTGTGGGCGTGAACTGGATAATCGGAAATATTTTATACAAAAAACACATATATATAAAGGTATGATACTACTGGCAGATGGCGGTTCCACCAAAGTCGATTGGTGCGTAGTGAACCGCGGACAATTGGTTAAACAGGTTTTTACGAAAGGCGCAAATCCGTTCTTCCGTACACAGGACGAAATAAGCGAAGAACTCGGCATTGCCTTGTTGCCCGGAATTGGCAGTTATCCCATTGATGCGGTTTATTTTTATGGGGCAGGCTGCGCGTTTCCGGAAAAAAACGAGATAGTGGCAAAGGCTATCCGCACACATCTTAACGTCCCGACCATTGAAGTGGGCAGCGACTTGCTGGCAGCCGCCAGGGGACTGTGCGGCAGGAATGCCGGCATTGCCTGTATTCTCGGCACGGGTTCCAATTCCTGTTATTACGACGGCAGCGATATCCGGGAAAACATTTCACCGCTCGGATACGTCCTTGGCGACGAGGGCAGCGGGGCGGTACTGGGGCGGCTATTGGTAGGCGCTTGCCTGAAAAACCAATTAACCCGGGGGCTGAAAGAAAAATTCCTAAGCCAATTCGACCTTACGCCGCAACTCATTCTCGAACGGGTTTACAAGCAACCGCTCGCCAACCGTTTTCTGGCAAGTTTGTCGCCTTTCCTGTTGCAGCATATTGACGATGCGTCGGTGTACGAATTGGTGTCGGGCGCTTTTACGCTCTTCTTCAAAAGAAACGTCATGCAGTACGATTACCGGCGCCATAAGGTGCACCTGACCGGCTCCGTCGCCTGGTATTACCGCGAAGTGTTGCAAAAGGTGGCTGCCGGGCTGGACATCACATTGGGCATTATCACCCAATCCCCCATGCAAGGATTGATGGACTATTATAAAGACTGATTTTTGAACAGCAATTAGCAATTGGTATATAAATTATCAACATCTATGAAACAATTTGTAAAGATCACAGAACAACCCTCATTGTATGACCATCTGGAAAAAAAATCCATTGGCGAGTTACTGGCAGACATTAATGCCGAAGACAAAAAAGTCGCGATAGCAGTGGAAAAAGCCATTCCCCAAATTGAAAAATTAGTGACGCAAATAGTTCCCCGCATGGAACAGGGCGGGCGCATTTTCTATGTGGGGGCAGGCACCAGCGGGCGTTTGGGCGTGCTCGATGCTTCGGAGATACCGCCCACGTTCGGGATGCCCAATACTTTAGTCATTGGCTTGATTGCCGGCGGCGACCATGCGCTCCGCAATCCGGTGGAGAAAGCGGAAGACAATATGGCTGCCGGATGGAGCGATTTACAGGCATACCGGATAAACGAAAAAGATACCCTCGTAGGCATTGCCGCTTCGGGAACGACGCCCTATGTGGTAGGCGCATTGCGGGAAGCGCGCAAACACGGGATACTCACCGCCTCCATTTCCAGCAATCCCGCGTCGCCCATTGCGCAGGAAGCCGACATTGCCATTGAAATGATTGTCGGACCGGAATATGTTACCGGCAGTTCCCGCATGAAGTCCGGCACTGGGCAGAAAATGATCCTCAATATGATTACCACCACTACCATGATTAAACTCGGTCGCGTCAAGGGCAACCGCATGGTCAATATGCAACTCACCAATGCCAAATTGATTGACCGCGGAACCCGCATGGTCATGGACGAACTGCAACTCGATTACGACCGGGCGCAACGCCTCCTCCTGCTACACGGCTCTGTGAAAAAAGCCATCGAAGCGGCTAATATGACTACTTAGTTGAAAGTTGAAAGTTGAAAATGACCGGCGCAAGCTAATTCATAATTTCTAATTTCTGATTTCTAATTTCTGATTGGCTGGCGCGCCTGGGGAGTTAAGAACTAAGAGTTATGCCGGTACGCCTTGCCCTTGGTCCGCGCGATCTGCAAAACAATACGATTGAACTCGCCCGCCGCGATACACTGGAAAAACAAGTCATTCCGCAGGCAGGCGTGGCGGAATATATTGAACAGTTGTTGCCGCAAATACAGCGCAACATTTACCAAAAAGCACTCGATTTCCGTGAAAAGAATACGTTTGCAGTGGATAGCTACGACGAGTTTAAACAGCGTATCGAAACCGGCGGCTTCTTCCTTTGCCACTGGGACGGCACGGCGGAGACCGAAGAAAA
>JAIRLT010000226.1 GCA_031259225.1 Prevotellaceae bacterium | reverse complement strand
TTGTAGATTGCTCCCATGGCATTGCAGAACGTATCGGGATAGGATGACGCATCGCCGCAGCCGAACAGGGCTACTTTCTTTCCCGATAAATCCGCTGAGGCAACCGTTTTGAGAAAACTTTCCCAATCGTCCTGCAAATCGCCCAGTCCCCACGTGGAGCTGCCGAGCAGCAGCGTGTCGTAGGGCACCAAGTCGTCCGCCCCGGCTTTCGCCACGTCGTGAACGTCGTTGTCGCCGACGCCTAATTTCTTTGCAATGTTTTTGGCGACACCCTCAGTGTTGCCGCCGGATGAACCGTAAAAAATTCCAATTTTACTCATAGTATTATTATTTAAAAGTTATTTATTAAGACACGTTGTTTCTGTTTGTGTCCACACTTTTTATTTTTGTTGCTTCAAGCACCTCCACAGCGTACCTGTCAGCAGTATGTTCACCGCCAGCACAAACGTCAGCAGGCAAACCTGCGAAAGGTCGAACGCTTCGACAAATACCGTCGCTCCCAGATGAAAAAAGTTAAGCAACAAAAACAAGGCGCTCCATACGAGGGAAAACCCTCGGAAACCCTTTCCCGAAAGGTTTATCGACAGGAACGCCATCAGGAAAGTAACGGTAAATATCACCGTATTGAAAGCCTGTGTACCCAGCGATACCTCGCCGGTCGCATCGGGCAGTTGAATGTTGACGCCGTAGAACAGTCCGTACATGTGCAGTACGGTGTGCGTGTGGAAACATATCCCCAATAATAGCCAGTAAAAGGCTGTTTTGACTTGTGTGTTCATTTTGATAAAATGTTTTTAGTTATGACAACGCAAAGGTACGGGCAATAATTACGTCCGTCAATCCTCATTTATTGGTATTTTTGGGTGTGGAATTACTACGAAGTAGCCATAAAGGGAATATACCAGCCCCAACCTCATTACCTCATGGTGCATGCGCCGGAAATTGATAAAATTCAACTGCAAGGCAGGGAAGGCAAACAAAACAAAAAAATAACGCCGATACTTTTGCATCAGCGTTAAATTTTTAAATCTTTAAATCTTTTTCATGGCAAAAACCCTACCGGTTGCACTAAGATAACCGTTTGCTTGTCGGTCAAGGCTAACAGTTTTGACAGTTCGTCCTGTTTGAACGAGCCGCGGGCAACGGTTCCCAAGCCTTCGGAGGCGGCAAATAAATAAATGTTTTGCGAAATGTAACCGCTCGAAATGCGTGCGCTTTCTACCGATGATTTGTTTAAATCGGCGACCATAATAATCGACAATGCCGCATTATTGCTGATGTCCGGCTGCCCGAGCGCTTCTTTGAAGTTGCCTTTGGCAACGGCTTTCAAGCTATGCTGCCGGGCGTCATAAAAATATACGCCGTCATCGAGCAGCACGTATAATTCCATTTCCTGCCGGTTCATAGCTGTCGGCACCGTGCGTTTGTCGTCCCTGTTGAACCCGTTGGCTACCCACAGCAAGTTGGATAGCTGTTGCGCCGGCATTTCTTTTTTTACAAACGAACGTTCGGAACGGCGCAGATTAACCGTTTCCAGAAATGATTTGCCTCCCGTTTTTTGCGGAGGAAGCAGGTTGACGTCCTGCGCTTGCGCCATGGCGACCAAGCAGGACAATGCGAATAATAAAAATCCTTTTTTCATAATTACCTGTTTTTTGATTGATAAATTTGGCGTAAAAATAATAATAATTACTGTTCCGCACAAACATTTTTTGTATATTTGTACAATAAATTATGGTATGCGGAAAATTTTAATTATCGTTGTGTTGGTATTTGCGTGTTCCGCCCTGTGGGCGCAGGAAATAGTAACCGGTCTGTACAATAACCGGCAAGCCCGACCGCAACCCGCAACAAGGAATACCGGGCAATTACAGCTTTATTCGCAAAGCGTAGCGCCGCAAGCAGCCGCTATTTTGGAACTGCCGTTTGTGGATGATTTCGCGGAAAATAATCCATGGACGGATCCCGACCTGTGGGAAAGCAAAGGCATATTTGTCAATACCAACTACGGCATTCATGCGCCGACCATTGGCGTAGCTACCTTTGATGCACAGGACGACAAAGGGCATATCTATAAACATACCGGACAATCGCCCGGCAGCGCCGACACGCTCACCAGCCGCGCCCTTAACCTGCAAGGAAAGGCGAATGTAGTACTGAGTTTCTTTTACCAGCCCGGCGGCATCGGCGACCTGCCGGAAAGTGATGATTTGTTGAAACTGGAATTTTTTTCGGCTAACGGAAACCGGTGGGAACCCGTATGGACGGCGTCAGCCAACGAACGCGACGACCGAGTGGACGAAAACTACCACCTCTTGGGCGATAGCGTCAGTTATAAAAATGATACTATAAACACTAAATTCCGTTACGTAGCGCTGGCTATCGATGAACCGGATTTTTTGCACAGCGGTTTCCGTTTCCGTTTTGTAAATTTGGCAAGCATGGCGTTCAGTCCCGTGCCGGGGCGTGAAAGCAACTGTGACCATTGGCATATTGATTTTGTATATCTCAACGACAACCGCGCGGTAACCGACTCATTACTGCCCGACGTGGCGATTTGCGAACCGCAACCATCGCCGGCGCAAGCCTATTCGTCCGTGCCTGCCGACCATTTGAACAGTATCGACGCGCAACAGCAACTGTTCGGCGATTTCCTGCAATTCACATTGACCTATCAAAATTTCGGATGGAGTACAAATAATATCACCCGCCGGTTTGCCATTACGCCGCTTGCCGGCAGCAATTCCTACCCCGAAGAATATCCGGGCGGCTCCGAAAACATTTTTACCGGGCAGAAATTTGTGCGCCATTACGAGTTTGAATTATACGATTTTTCCGCTACCGGCGACTCGGCGGCATTTGAAATAAAAAGCTATCTGATTACCGATAATAATCCAAGCCCACTGCGCACAGCCTTGCGGCACAACGATACTACGCGCCATATCCAGCAATTTCACAACTATTACAGTTACGACGACGGCACCGCCGAAAACGGGTATGGATTATTCGGCACCGGCACCGCCAACGGGAAAGTCGCAGTGCGCTTCACGCCCTACCAGACCGACAGTTTGCGCGCCATCAGCATGTATTTTAATTTAGCGCGCGACAGCGCCAATGCCAAAAGTTTCCGGGTGGTTGTCTGGACGGATAACAACGGGTTGCCGGGAAAAGTCCTGTCCAATCCGAAAGTCCTTTCGCCGGTTTTCAGCGACGGGTTAAATCAATATATCACCTACAAATTGCCGGAAGCTATTGAAATAAAACGCGGGCAACCATTCTATATCGGCTGGGAGCAACTGTCCGAAACGTTCCTGAATATAGGCTACGATGCAAACAGCGCGCCCGGCAGCGTTACTTTTTACCATATCAACAACACGTGGTATCCTTCGCTATATACAGGCGCGTTGATGCTCCGCCCGGTATTCGGCAAGGCGTCCGGCATTCCCGGCGATGCGGTGCCACTTACGCCTGACGCCGTTCCCTCCGCTGCGCAAAATATTACGGTCTTCCCAAACCCTGCTTTCGATGTGGTAAACATACGTTACGAAACCGAAGCCGAAGGCAGCATAATTCCTGCCGCTTGCCGCATTGATTTATTCGATATGGGCGGGCGTTTCGTGCGTACCGTTACCACCACCAACGGCAGCTTTTCCGTACAGGGATTAGAAAATGGACTGTACATGTTGCGCATCTCTGAAAACAATCAAGTCAAAGCTACGCGGAAAATCTTAGTGCAACGGCGGTAATTTCATTCAGTTGAAAATTGATTTCAAATTTCAAAATTCAAAGATTTCAAAAAAAACCGCCGGTACGTTTCTGCACCGGCAGTTCTTTCTTTTAGGGCAAAGGGTAAAAGGTAAAGGGTGAAGGGGCTGGCGCGTCAGCAGCTTTCCACTCTCCATTATCCACTCTCCATTCGCGAAGCGCCAGCACTGCCTACTGCCTACTGCCCCGCGTCTCGGGCGTAAAGCGTTCTATCAAAGAATTAACATTGGAGTGG
>JAIRLT010000223.1 GCA_031259225.1 Prevotellaceae bacterium | reverse complement strand
TGGAACGCAACAAAGATAAAATCGTAACCGTACTCCAGAATTTCAATATCGGCATTGATAGAATTATTGCTACTATCGGTCCAACGGTAACGTTGTACGAGATAGTCCCGAAAGCAGGTATCCGCATCGCTTCTATCAAACGCTTGGAAGACGACATTGCACTTAACTTGGCGGCATTAGGCATCCGCATTATTGCACCCATTCCCGGAAAAGGGACAGTGGGTATTGAAGTGCCGAATGAACACCCGAATATTGTATCCATGTTGTCGGTAGTGAAATCTGCAAAATTTCAGGAGGCGCAGTATGACTTGCCGGTGGTGCTCGGCAAGAAAATCGACAACGACATTTATACATTCGATTTAGCCAAAATGCCGCACTTGTTGGTTGCCGGCGCTACGGGGCAAGGGAAATCCGTCGGGCTGAATGCAATTCTTACTTCGCTGCTTTACCGCAAGCACCCGTCGGAATTGAAGTTGGTGCTGGTAGACCCCAAAAGGGTAGAGTTGTCGTTGTACACAAAATTAGAACGGCATTTTCTGGCGAAGCTGCCCGACAGCGACGATGCTATTATCACCGACACGCAAAAGGTGGTCTATACCCTGAAATCGTTGTGTATGGAGATGGATGAACGGTATCAGTTATTGCAGTCGGCGCAAGTCCGCAACATCAAAGAATACAACGAACGGTTTGTCAATCGCCGGTTAAACCCGCTGAAAGGTCACCGCTATATGCCTTTCATTGTGGTGGTGATTGACGAATTTGCCGATTTGATTATGACCGCCGGCAGGGAAGTGGAAGAACCCATTGCGCGGTTGGCGCAATTGGCAAGGGCTATCGGCATTCATTTGGTCATTGCTACGCAACGCCCCACGACGAATATTATTACCGGGTTGATAAAAGCCAATTTCCCGGCGCGCATTGCTTTCCGCGTCATTTCCGGCATCGATTCACGCACTATCCTTGACACTACCGGCGCCAATCAATTGATTGGACGCGGCGATATGCTGGTATCTACCGGCAATGAAATGATACGTGTGCAGTGCGCACTGGTTGATACGCCCGAAGTGGAACGTATTTGCGATTTTATCGGGCAGCAGCAAGGATTTGGCGAAGCGTTTCTTTTGCCCGAATACAAAGGCGAAGAGAGCAACAATAATGCAGGAAAAGTGGATTTGGGCAAACGCGATGAATTGTTTGCAGACGCGGCACGCGTTATAGTACAAAGCCAGCAGGGTTCCACATCGCTTATCCAGCGTAAACTGGAACTGGGCTACAATCGTGCAGGGCGATTGATGGACCAGCTCGAAGCCGCCGGCATAGTGGGACCGCCGGAAGGCAGCAAAGCGCGGCAAGTACTTATTTCCGACTTTGTAACCTTAGACGCAAAACTTGCAGCAATGAATAATGAACAATAATGTATGAATGATTGCCAAAAATATTATTTATTGTCAAAAGACACGAGTCTATTGTCAAAAGACACGAGTCTATTGTCAAAAGATACGGTTTTTTTTACATCCCTTTCCGGTCAATTCACTTAATATTAACCTTAAAATCATCAATTAAATAAAATAATGAAGCGCGTAATTTTTTTCTTTTTCGCCATGGCGGTAAGCGTTACAAGTATTGCCACACAGCCCGAACCGCCCGTATACAATACAGGCAATGATGAAATTGCCGTGTCTTCCGCCGACAGTAGGCAGCCGGCAGTAGACAGTTTACAGTCGCAACCGGCATTAAAGCCGCCCGTGTATTACAACGGCAACAAAGAGCCCGCCGGGATTGGGGTATATGACGTACTGGCAATCATGAACAGCGGGCAGCCGGCTGCAGGCACCCTGCAACCGGCAACCGTCGCTGCTCCGCTACCGGAGCAGGCAAGGGAAGAGAAGGTGGAGTGCCCACCTTACCGCACCGGAAAGAATGAACCTGTCGCTTCCGGGCGTTTCATCGCCACAGAGGAGAATACAGTGAATAATGAATAATGAAAACTGAATAATGAAAACCGCTGAAAAAATCTGTGGGCAAAAAAATCCCCACATTTTCACATCTCCACATCCCCACATCCCCACATCTCCACATCTTCACATCATCGCATTTGTCCTGATGTTTCTTTATGTGGCGGGCGTTTCGGCACAAAATACAAAACAGTTGTTAGCTGATTTCACCGAAAAAATCAACGGCTACCAAACCATAGAAATGGCGTTTACCCTGACGTTGGATAATCCCGTTAAAGGAATATTGCGCAACTATGAGGGAACATTATTGTGCAACGGCAGCAAGTACCGCTTGCTTACCGAAGAGTTGGAGGTGTACAGCGACGGGCGAAACAAGTGGATGTGCAACAAAGAAACCGGCGAAGTAATCATTCAATACGTCTCGGACGACGAAACCACAGCAGATATTACCGACCATCCGTTAAAATTCCTCACGCTGTACCAAAAGGATTTTACCTACAAACGGAAAACAACCCGGACGGAAAACGGGAAAATATTTGCCGATATAGTATTTACGCCCAAAAATAAAAATGCCGCTTACACTTCCATTGTCTTGACGCTGGAAGAAGCAACGGCAAATCCATATGCCGTAAAATACCTTGCCAAAAACGGCAACTATACGCTACGTATCACGCGTATCACTCCCAATGTAGAAGCTCTTGACGGATACTTCGCTTTTCCGAAACACCGTTATCCCGGCGTTGAGATTATTGATTTGCGATGAACTGGATACTTCTTGTTATAGCGGGCTTGTGCGAAGTCGGCTTTACTACTTGTATGGGCAAAGCAAAAGAAACCGCCGGTATTACTGCCGCCTTGTGGTGGGGCGGTTTTTTCGCCAGCCTGTCGTTAAGTATGTACTTATTGTATAAAGCTACCCAAACAATTCCATTAGGCGCCGCTTATGCGGTATGGACGGGCATCGGCGCTATCGGTACGGCGGTTATCGGCATGTTATTTTTCAAAGAACCGGTTTCTTTCTGGCGGCTCTTTTTCATTTTTACGCTGGTTGCGTCGGTGGTGGGCTTGAAATTTGTATCGCACTAAGCGCCTGTTCCAACAAATCCGGCTCGCCTGCCCCCAACCACCGGATGTCATCGTAACGCGACCAGTATGACAGTTGCTTTTTAGCATAGTTGCGCGTGTGTTGCCGGATGAGTTGCACCGCCTTTTCCAACGTCGTTTTGCCGTCCAAATAATCGAACAGTTCCGTATAGCCAACGGTTTTCAGCGCCGTCAAATTCCTGTGGGGATAGAGTTTTTCCGCTTCTTTCGGCAGCCCGTCGCCTATCATGCGCAGCGTGCGGGCATTGATGCGTGCATATAATTCCTCGCGCGGTCGTTGCAATCCGATTTTTATTATCTCAAAAGGTCGTTTTTTCGTGGCGCCTGTTTTCCAACCGGAATAAGGCTTCCCGGTGGAAAGGCATACTTCCAATGCCCGCATAACCCGTTGCGGGTTCCTCAAATCAATGGCGTGGTAAGAGGTTGCGTCGAGTTGTTTCAGTTGTAAACGTAAACTCTCGATGCCTTCTGTTTGCAGGCGTTCTGTGAGTGTCGCACGCAATGACAGGTCGGTTTCAGGGAAATTATCAATGCCGGAGCACACCGCATCAATATACAAACCGGAGCCGCCAACCAATAACACCACAGGATGCGAAACAAAAAGTTTTTCTAATAACGCCAAGGCATCCAACTCGTATTTGCCGGCGGTATAATGTTCGTGAATGGAATGTGTGCCGATAAAATAATGTGGAACTGCTGCCAACTGCTGTTCGTCCGGCGGCGCAGTGCCTATTTTCATTTCGCGGTACACCTGCCGTGCATCCGCCGACACAATGACAGTGGACAAACGGCGCGCCAGCGACAGGCTAAAGTCTGTTTTTCCAACGCCTGTTGGACCCAAGACTACTATTAGTTTTGGTGTGCTAATGTGACTAATTTAGTTGAAAGTTGAAAGTTGAAAGTTGAAAGTTGAAAGTCGGCTGGCGCGCCAGCCAATTCATAATTCATAATTTCTAATTCATAATTCTTCCGGGTCGTCTTCGTATGCTTCGTTGCTTTGCCGGTCAAGGAACTGTGCGGGAGCTTCGCCTTTTTCGTCCGAAGTTCGCGGATAGCTTTTGCGTGGCAATTCCTCGCCTGTTTCCACGAAAGACAAACGCAAGGAACGGTTATCGCGCATGTCGAACACATACAGCAAGGTTGTTTCCTGTTGTTTTACCAGCTTCTCGATATGGATTTCGTCCATTGAGCCGTCGCCTAAATCGAACAGTCCATATTCTTTCGTTGGCTTTCCCTTTGTGCTTTCCACGCGGAATAATACCATTTGGTCGGGCGCAAAATTCAAATCATTTACGATATGCTTGTGGAAATCGTACAGGGTATTGGAGCCGCGTAATTCATACTGGCGCATAAATCCTTTTAAGGAATTAACAGTAGCAGTAAACCGGTATATCATGATAATGTGCTAATGTGACTAATTAATGTGCTAATGTGACTAATTGTTTAATGTGATTAATTATGCTGGCGCGTCAGCCAACTCATAATTCATAACTCATAATTCATAACTCATAATTCATAATTCATAACTCATAACTCATAATTCATAACTCATAATTTTTAACTCATTGCCCAGCCCGTCATCCATTTCATTGTATCCACGCCATCGGCATAATCGTGCAATGAAGGACGCTGCGCATGACCAAAGGTACAAAAATTATCACAATTCATCGCTCTGCTTACTACACATTGTATTTGCCCGCGTTGCTGTTCAATGGATTTAAGCGCATCGCCGATAGCCGTGTAATAGCGGTAATGCACCACCGCCGGCGGCGCATGCAACGACGCATCTTCGCACAACAGCGCCACCGACACATCGTGGAACGGCTTGCCCTGTAAGGAAAGCAACGCTTTTTGGTAACGGTAATTATTAGCATACCCGGTGTGCTGCAATAATGTTTGCTGCGCTGAAAGAACCGCCGCCAACGGCTGCCAACAGTAGCCTTCCGGCACGTACAGCAACGACACATTGCGGCAACCCCATCCGAAATAGCCGAATAAATCGTTTGCCAAACCGTTTAATTCTTCTTCGGTTTCGTCGCCGCTTAGCACGGCTACGCTCCGCCGGTTACGGCGGATAAGGCTGCGACCGCCGCCGGAGGCGTGCATTGCAGCCGCTATGGTTTCAAAATAATGCGCCGAAGTATCCGAGCCGGTGGCAATGAAAAAATCCATGCCCCTGACCGGGAGCGTTTCGCTAAATGCAATACGGCTGCGCCATCCGGGATGTATACCTGTTAAAATGCTTGCCAGCGCAGGCAACAAAAAAGCATCCCTGTGCGACAATTTCCCGGTAAAGGAATGCCCCGACGCCAATACGCACAGGAAATCGTGAAATCCCACTAATGGAATATTCCCCGCCATTATCACCCCTGCCTGTTTCCTGCTTTTTGCCACCGGGTAAGCAGCCAGCCAGTCTTGCAGGCGTTGTGCGTCCAGCATGTCCGACGCTATGGCGGCAAGGGCATACCTTATATTTCCGGCGGTGAACCAGCTATTTTCCGTCATGCTTTTTTGCACGGCAGCGCTCAATGCGGGGCAGGTTGTTTCGTCGCGCAGCCACGCGTGTATTCGTTTACCGAGTTCCGAAAAATGGGATATCAATGCAGGACGGTTAAAATACATGGGCTTCTTTGTGGTGGTCATGCGTCTGTGTCGGCGACAAGGCTTTTGATGTCGTCCAATTCCACTAATTTATTCACGATAGCATAAATGATAAGCCCCGCGGTGCTGTGGATTTGCAGCTTGGCGGAAATATTCCGGCGGTGCGTAATAACCGTATGCGCCGAAAGGCACAGCCTGTCGGCAATTTGTTTATTGGTCATTCCCCTAATGACGCACACAATCACTTCCTTCTCGCGTGTGCTCAGCGCTTCGTAGCGTTTTTCTTCTTCGGGGGCATGCACTAATTTTGTTATTTTACCGGTGATTTGTTCTTCGCTGTCATAAATCGAGATGACTTCGTCGTAAGCTTTGAAAACAGCGCTGTCGATAAAGGAATTTTGCAATGCCACGCATTTTATTTGCGGCGCTTCTTTCTTTATTTGCTGCAAGGAGATGGCGCTAAAAAAAACCGGGTTTATAATTAACACATCGGGATTTTGCCAGGCAATCGAACTTTTCAACTGCTCGGGGTCGCTTATCTCAAATACCTTGAAACGGAATGTATCCAAGCGTTTCAACACCGCCAGTATGCCGTTCCGGATGACAACCGATGAGTCCGCCAAGGTTATTTTTACCGAATTGTGGCTCATACCTTGACAGTGTTTTTATTTTCCAACGCCACGATAGCCGGCACAAACAGGTGGTCTTCTATCGCATTATGCGAAGCCAAATCGGTTTCGCAATTAAAAATATCGAACAGCACGCTGTTGATTTCGTTGGTGCTTTTTGCCGGATAATATTTGATGATAATATTCTTAAACTCCGTGAGCCGCGCCGACACATGGTCATGCTGCCGGCGGAAAACGGCAATCGCATAATCGTCCCGGCGCTGCCCGGCAAGCAATGCGCGTACATAAGGGAAAACCGTTTCTTCTTCGTAAGCCATGTGTTTGCGGACTTCCGCCACATATTCGTCGAAATAATGCAGGATAGCCTGCGAGAGTTCATCTTTACCCTTGTGGAGGATAGCTTTCAAGTCGGCACGGATAGCCGGCAGGCGGAAATTCAAAAAATATTCATGTGAATTGCGCAGGTACGAAATTAACGATTTCACGGAAAACGCCGCTTTCGCATAATTGGTAGCCCCGTCCTCGTCGAGCAGCATATTGACAATAACGAGGAAAGTGGCTACGTCCACATGATTTTCGAGGCACACGTCGCCAATCGTTTTATCGCCGAAACCAAGCGCAATGCCAAAACGGCTTATCACTAAAAGCATCCGGTAATTCTCGGTTATCAGGCTACTCATAGTATCGCCGGCATTATATTTCCCAAGTTTATACATGATTTTTTTTATTTACAGATTTACGGATTTACAGATTTACAGATTTACAGATTTGGCTGGCGCTAATTTAATGGTTAATGGTTAATGCTTAGTGCCGGCGCGCCGGCATAATTAGTCACCTTAAACAATTAGTCACATTAGCACATTAATTAGTCACATTAAACAATTAGTCACATTAGCACATTAATTAGTCACATTAGCACATTAATTACAAAGATACAATTTTATTGTGTAAACAAAACAAAGGTTTTGATTGCTCAAAACCTTCATTCCTTTTAAATCTTTTAAAATGGCTCAATACGGATGCAAAGGTACGCGGTTACAGGCGCTCGTGCAATACCTATAACAGGGTATTCTGCATCCACCGGATACCTACATTTCATAAGTCGTAAGTCATAAGTCGTAAGTCGTAAGTCGTAAGTCGTAAGTCGTAAGTCATAAGTCATAAGTCATAAGTCATAAGTCGTAAGTCGTAAGTCATAAGTCGGCTGCCGCGTCAGCTAACTTTCAACTTTCAACTTTCAACTAAACCGGCGCGTCAGCCAATTCCTAATTCTTAATTCCTAATTCTTAATTCACTCTGGCGCGCCAGCAGCTTTCCACTCTCCATTATCCACTCTCCATTCGCGAAGCGCCAGCACTGCCTACTGCCTACTGCCCCGCGTCTCGGGCGTAAAGCGTTCTATCAAAGAATTAACATTGGAGTGG
>JAIRLT010000122.1 GCA_031259225.1 Prevotellaceae bacterium | reverse complement strand
CTGTTTTTAAGTTGTAAGGAATGCTTTTTTGAGTTGTTTTATCCCTTCTTGCAGAGAGGGGATTTTGTTTTTGCAAGTATTGTAAACAACTTCGGCATCTACACTGGTATAATGATGCGTAATAATATCACGCATAGCCATTGCTTTCTTCCATTCCACTTGCGAATATTTTTGAAGTAAGACACCGTGTGTAATTTTATCCAATTTTTTTAGCAGTTCGCCTATGACAATAATCTGCATACAAATCGCATCCAATTTTTCCATCCCTGATGGGTTATGTGTAAAATCATCAATAGTCTTTACCGTTGCAAAGCGAGCGACTACTTTTTCAATAGCTGCCTCAATTTGTGATATTATTTCCGATATAAATAATTGTTCAGGCATATAAGGTTTCCCGGTCTATCTGTTGTTTTAGGAAAGCATTCATGGTATCGGAATAAATTACTACATCAACCGGTTTGTGATATAATTTTTCGAGATCTAATTTTATTCCCGCCAATGTAAAAAGATCGGGTTGCTTTAGTTGTACCACCACATCGATATCGCTGTCATTAGTGTGTTCTTTACGGGCAACCGATCCGAATATTCCCATACGTATGATGCCGTATTCGGCGGCATGCGCACGCTCAAACCGGCGTAACAGGTGGATATATTCGTTCGTTGTTTTCATACAGGAGCGCTATAATTATGATGCAAATATACTAAAATATTTCTTTCCCTTCCCCAAAAACAAAGTCGCCTACACTTTCGTGCAGGCGGCTTTACTTTTAATCCGGCTATTTTATTTTCCCTTGATAAAGTTGCTCTATGGGGAAAATTAAATCCCAGTTTTTACCCCATACTATATTCCCTTCTGCGAGTTGGAAATTTTTAAACCTTTCAGGGTTTTCGTATTTATTGTATTGCGGATGGGGATGCCGTTGTAAAAAATAGCGGAAATCTATTTCCTGTGCCGTACCGTCGTTAAATACGATATGCAAAGTAAGGTCTTTTACGTAAGTTGCCTTTGTAATGTATATTTCCCGTGCCATAATCAAAACTTCTTTTTAATAACAGTGCTCCGAACTTGTTGTTTCAATACAAAAAATTTAATCCATTTCTGGATGATACTGCTTGCATATGTTTGAATAAATTTCTCTGCTGTTTTCACATCTTGGGGCGAAAGCGGATCAACGCCTTTTTTTGTGCGTTGTTTTATTTCTACTAATACGCCATCGCTTATGATCATGTCAAAAATACTTTCACACGCATTATGTATAACATGAACATGTATAGGCTCATGTTCATTAGAGTAAAAATAAAACACAAATCCGAAATATTCAAAAATTTTAGGCATAACTCATTATTTGTCCACAAATATACTAAAATGTTTCCTTCCCTTCCCCCAAAAGCACCGCCCGCCCTTGCGGGCGGCTTTACTTTTAATCCGGCTATTTCCGATTGCCGGCAGGGTTTTTATCAAGAAGTTTTGCACAGTTTTCATTGGTTTATAACTTTGAACGGCACAAAGGTAAGGGGGGAAATTTTTTCTACAAATTTAGTCATAAGTCGGCTGCCGCGCCAGCCCCATTAACCATTAACCATTAACAATTATTTTACTATCGTTTTCCTTGCCTGTTTTTCCCGCAGCAGTATTTGCAGTTCGTCGCCCATTTGTTCGCTGATGCCGGCGTTTTCCTGTGCGCGGCGGATGAGGTAAGGCAACGTCTCTTTGAGCGGACCATAAGGAATATATTTGGACACATTGTACCCGTTTCCCGCCAGCTCATACGTAAGGTTGTCGCGCATGCCGTAGAGTTGCGAGAACGATACAATATCGCTGTCCGCCTCCACCCCGTGTTCTTTCATCAGTTTCATCAGTAATTCGATGCTCCCGGTATTGTGCGTGGCGGCGCAAAACGATACCCTGCCAAGGTTTTTAATGCACACCCGCAATCCCTCGTCATAGTTCCTGTCCACCGCTTCCTTATTGGGCAAAATGGGCGTCGGATACCCCATTTTCAGGGCGCGTTCATTCTCCTGTTCATGGTATGCGCCACGCACTAATTTCAGCGCAACCTTGTACGGAGCCGTATCTATCAGGCGTTGCAGGTAAGCCGGGCTATCGGTGGTGTAAAACTGGATAGTCGTATAGACCACGTGTTTTTCGCGGTTATATTTAGCCATCATCCGCTCCGCCGCTTCATGGATGGCAGGGTTTATCCATGTTTCCTCCGCGTCGATAAATATTTTCTTCCCCTCGCCTGCCGCCGCCCCGCACAGGGCGTCCAGCCGTCCGGTAAATTCTTCGTATGCCTGTTGCTCGCGCCCGGAGAGCGGTTCCTGCCTTGAAACCTTTTCCAGTAACGGGCGCGCACAGATGCCGGTAATTTTCACGCAGGCAAACGGCACGTTCTTTTGCTGCGCGGCAAATTTTATGGACTGTAAAATATTTTTACGTGTTTCTTCCTGCTTTTCTTGCGTGCCGGACTGTTCGGCGGAATAATCGGAGATGGCTTTTACATTGTGGTGCGCCAAATTTTGTATTATTTTTTTGGTTTCGTCCAATGTTTCGCCGCCACAAAAGTGCTTGAAAACGGTTTTACGCAGGAGGCATTTGATGCCGGGAACCCAGAGTACATAAGGTAATACCGCCTGCCCGAAACAAACCAGCCATTTATACCGGACGGCTTTAAAAATAAAGATGGCAGTAGTCAGTTCGCCATTGCTTTTTTCTTTGATAGAAGAAGGAATGTGTGAAAAATCGATGCTCATATAATAAAATTATTGTTTAGTTTTTGGGTTCATGTGCAGTTCTTTTTGTAATAAAATCACTCCAATGCCGCACTTGAGGCATTGCCTGTTATTGCAGTAATCCGTTTTTAATTGTATTAGCGCCTGTGTATAAAAAGCGCTCCCGAGCTTCATGCCTGTTTCTTCCCAACCGTTAGTAATATGGTTTTTTTCGGGCGGCAATGTTTCCAGCAGTTCAATTGCTTTTTCGCACAATGCTTCGTTGGTCTGCCGGCGTCCGTAAGCAAAAAGGAAAGGGACTACCAAGTTCGTTATCATTCGTTGAACCGAAGTGGTGCCAATGGTTTTAGGGATTTTGCGGGAAATATTCCCGAACGTGAAATGCTCCTCCCAGTAGGCGGACGCCTGCACGCCGAACAATTTATATAAATCATCCGCCGTATGAAAAGCAAGCATTTTATCTATTAAATCGGCAGACCGGAACAGCAGCATAGCCAACTGCGCTATCCGCACCGTCGGGAAGTTTGACGGGCGCAGGCGCAGGAATTTCCATACATGCGCTTCGAGCGGTTGCAGCGAGAATTTTATTTGGAGAAACGCATATTCCTTCTGCAACGCGCGCTGGTAATCGTCTTTCGCCTCGCCGGCAAGCATCCCTGCCTGCCCGAATAACAACGCTTCTACCTGCAATAAGGAATGGCGTTGCTTCCCAATGGCGGCAAACGGCGTAGCTTTTGCCAGCCATTCAAACGGCGCGGCATTCACGCCAAAGCCAAACGTGCGGAACAATAGCCGGTAGAATGCTTCGTGCCAGTTATTGTGCGTCGCATTGAGCGCCTCGTAGAGCTGTTGCGCTTTCCGCTCCAACCGTTCAACCAGCACACGGCTTAAAAAATGTTTGACACGGAATAAATCCGCTTGTGCCGCATCTTTGCCGCAGGGCACCCATTCGACCGACTGCTGCAATGCCGCATAACGCGCTTCCAATTGCGGGTTATAGCGCATGACAAAGGTCGCCAATGGCAGCCCGCCGGTAGACAGTACCGGCTTGTCGTTTTCTTTTACGACGTGCAAAATAACGTTATTGTATGCTTTATCTTCGTTGTGGCGATGCCGTTGCCAATCGGATGCGCGCGTATGTATTTCCACATTGCCCGCCCACAAGGTGCCGCCTATTTTGATTTTTGCATTGAAGAAATCGGGACCGGCATCCGTATTATGTTGCCCGGGCGTGAGGATTTCTATATTTTCGCCGGTAGTAGTGGCTAATTGCGATTGGTCGAACAGCCCGTATTCCCATAAAAAATGTAAAAAATCCTCTTTCATATAAAATATTTTTTACAAAGTAACAAAAATTTTTTATCTTTGCACCCTCAAATCGGGGTGTAGCGCAGTTGGCTAGCGCGCCACGTTCGGGACGTGGAGGCCGAAGGTTCGAGTCCTTTCACCCCGACTGAACAAACAAAGCGTGTCAAGGTTACCGTTTTACAAATAGTAAGCGGTCGTTTGAATACAGTTAGATACAGTTTAGATACAATTATAAATCTATCCTACGCGTTGAATTTTTGCAAAAAAATTTAAGACAATGCGTAGAAAAAAAATTTTAGTCTATCCACACCTTTGCAATCGTAAAGGGGACTTGAGAAAAAAATGGTATGTGGAAATTTCACAACGAAACCCCCGAACCAACGAAATGGAACGCCGGCGCTTCGAAACCCTCGAAGATGTTAATATCAATTCATTTTCTACCGCCGACGAGCGCCGACAGTTCGGAGAAAAAATTGTTGCTGACCTGCGACAAAAATTAGAAACCGGATGGACGATATTTAATGATACTACTCGCGTAGTGTATGAAGACCAAACGCAATACGCTCTTGAAGCAAGAGTGTACAAGAAAATGGTAGAATCAAACCTAAATGCGGTGTACTGGTTAGCACGCTACATTGAAGAGGCGTTGAAACCATCGGGGCTGCGGGCAGAGACATTGACAACCTACATTAGCCGCTATCGTATTTTTCGCCTCTGGTTGGAATCAAAAGGGTATGCCTCTATTGATATTACTGCTATCAACAATGAAAAAATCATTGCTTTCTTTACTTACTTGCGCAATGAACGCAAGTTGAGCAAAAGAACATATAATTCTTATATCGAAATACTCATCGTGTTTTTTAATTTTGTAGTAAAACAAAAAGGAATCACTGCTAATCCTGTACATTCATTACCAGAAAATTATATGTTCAAAGATATGGGCGCAGAACGTATCCAACGGGATGACCTGCGCAGAATATTTCAACTGATGGACAGAGACGATAAACAACTGGCATTGGCTTGCCGTTTTGAATTGTATTGTGGATTGCGTCCGGGTTATGAGGTACGGCTATTGCGGGTGGGCGATATTGATTTCCGCGAGGGTTATAGCAAGGTACGCGTCTTGGCTTTTAATGCCAAGAAAAAACAACGTCGTGAAGTAGTGATTCCGGATAATTTCCTAAAGTACCTGATAGAAGAATGGCATTTGCAAGATTATGATAAAAATTTATTCGTATTCGGAAAAAACGGTCAGCCAGGTGAACATTGTATTGGTAAGAATAATTTACGGTATAGATTCAATAAAATACGAGAAAAATTAGGACTTCCATTGGAATATAAATTTTATTCGATGAAGCATACCGGGGCGACAATGTTGGCAGAACAAGGCAAGCCGATAATCAATATCCGCGACCATTTGGGGCATACGTCCATTGCGACTACCGAACATTACCTGAACCGGCACGGGGTAAATAATTCACAGACTATCCGGCATAATTTCCCGGCGATTTAATCAATTAAAGATTTTCTAATTCTTTCAATAATTTTTTAACCCCTTTAATAATTTTTTTCTTCTGCTCGGCGGAAAAATAGCCGGGATTGCCATTTGCGTTTTTCCCTGCTAACTTCCGCATGATGCCGGAAGTATAGGGTATCTCGCAGTAATCAGGAAAAAAACTACGGCATTT
>JAIRLT010000064.1 GCA_031259225.1 Prevotellaceae bacterium | reverse complement strand
GCCTGTGCGCGCTTCAAGGACAAGGTTTCGTTTTCTTCCTTAGTACCCTCTTCCATGTCGGCATGTCCCTCTATCAATACCATGTAAGAAGGTTCCATTTCCAGAACTTCACAAACCTTATTCAATACGGATTTAAAAACCGGCTGTAATTCATAAGCGCCTTTTTCGTATTCAAAAGGCATGAAACCAACAGCCAAATGTTGTGCCGAGGCGCTAAGAAAAGCGACAAAACCGACAAGTAATAAAAAAAACTTTTTCATATAGTAATAATTTAAAGGTTAAACTTAACTGCCGAAATTGTCAAACATAATCATTTCTGCCGGCACGCCAAGGTTGTCCAGTAGGCTGGTAACGGCGCCGGTCATCATCGGCGGACCGCAAAGGTAATATTCTATATCTTCAGGTGCATCGTTATTTTTTAAGTAAAGGTCGTAAAGCGCCTGATGGATAAAGCCGGTAGCGCCCGTCCAGTTGTCTTCGGGTTTGGGCTCGGAAAGGGCGATGGTGAATTTAAAGTTCGGAAATTCTTTTTCGATCGCGCGGAATTCGTCTTCATAGAAGATTTCGCGCCGTGAGCGGGCGCCATACCAAAACGATACTTTGCGTTTTGTTTTCAGGGTATGGAACAAATGAAAAATATGCGAACGCATCGGCGCCATGCCTGCCCCGCCGCCGACGAAAATCATTTCATTTGCCGTATCGCGCAGGAAAAATTCGCCGTAAGGACCGGCAATCGCCAGTTTGTCGCCCGGTTTGCGTGCGTACATATACGACGAACAAATGCCCGGGTTGATATTGGCAAAAGCGCCTTTTGCCCTGTCCCACGGCGGAGTAGCAATGCGGATGTTCAGCATGATTATGTTTCCTTCCGCCGGGTAATTTGCCATGGAATAGGCGCGGAAAGTGGGTTCCGGATTTTTCATTTTCAAATCCCACAATTTCATATGATCCCAGTCTGCCTGAAATTCCGGCGCTACCTGTATGTCGCGGAAATCAACTTCGCATTTCGGCACATCTATCTGGATATACCCGCCCGATTGGAAGTTCAGGGTTTCGCCGGGAGGCAGTTTTATCACAAATTCTTTGATAAACGTAGCTACATTGCGGTTGCTGATTATTTCGCATTCCCATTTTTTTATTCCCAGTATTTCTTCGGGAATGTGCAGGTGCATATCTTCGCGTATTTTTACCTGGCAGCCCAAGCGCCATTTTTCCTGTTGTTGCTTTCGTGTAAGGAAACCTGTTTCCGTAGGGAGGATTTCGCCGCCGCCGCTCAATACGCGGCATTTGCACAAGCCGCATGTACCGCCGCCGCCACATGCCGAGGGCAGGAAAATTTTATTATCGCCCAGTGTAGCCAACAGTGATGTACCCGGCGAAACAGAGAGTATTTTTTTTTCGTTAATGGTTAATGTTACGTTGCCTTGCGGCGTGAATTTCGCTTTCACGTATAACAATACCGATACCAACAGCAATACAATTACCAAAAAGATGATTAACGCCGCTACCAATACGCCTATATTCATGGATTATTCAGGTTTATAATTCTACAATTTAATTCCCATAAAACTCATAAATGCAATCCCCATCAGACCGGTCAGGATAAATGTAATCCCCACGCCGCGCAAGGGAACAGGCACATTAGAGTAACTTAATTTTTCGCGGATAGCCGCAATGCCCACAATTGCCAGGCACCAGCCGGCGCCGGAGCCTAAAGCAAAAGCCGTTGCTTCGCCCAACCCGGCATATTCGCGCTCCTGCATAAACAGCGAGCCGCCCATGATAGCGCAGTTCACCGCAATGAGCGGCAAGAAAATGCCCAACTGGTTATACAAAGCCGGCGCGACTTTTTCTATCACCATTTCCAGTATCTGCACGATAGAGGCAATGACGGCAATAAAAATAATGAAGCTCAGAAAACTTAAATCCATACCGGCTAACTCGGGACTAATCCACGCAAGGCTTCCGGGCGTCAGCAGGTAAGTATTCAATAAATAATTTACAGGCAATGTAACTACTTGCACAAAGATAACAGCCATCCCCAAACCCATGGCGGTCTTTACATTTTTCGATACGGCAATGTAGGAACACATGCCAAGGAAGAATGCAAATATCATGTTATCTACAAAAATGGATTTTATAAATATGCTAATAATGTTTTCCATGATTTTTGATTTCTAATTTCTAATTTCTGATTGGCTGACGCCGGGACATTCATACCTCATACATGCTTCCTCATATTTTATAAAAACTTCGCTGTACCCAAATAATGAGACCTACGACGATTAACGCGGCGGGCGGCAATATCATCAAACCGTTGTTTTCATAAAAACCGCCGTTCGCAATGTACCAACTTTCGGGAATGATCTGATAGCCCAATAGCGTGCCGGAGCCAAATAATTCGCGGAAGAAAGCGACGATTACTAAAATCATGCCGTAGCCAAGCCCGTTACCTATCCCGTCAATCAGCGAAAGCCAGGGTTTGTTTGCCAAGGCAAACGCTTCAATGCGTCCCATAATAATGCAATTGGTGATGATAAGCCCGACAAAAATTGATAATTGCTTACTGGCTTGGTAGGCGTAGGCACGCAAGACCTGGTCCACGATAATAACCAACGTCGCCACTACGACTAACTGCACGATAATACGAATGCGCGGCGAAATTGTCGTACGCAACGACGATACAATGAGGCTGGAAAAACCGGTTACTATCGTTACCGCCAAGCCCATGACTAATGCGGATTCCAACTGCACCGTTACCGCCAGCGCCGAGCAAACACCCAATATCAAAACGGTTATCGGGTTATTTTTACCAATCGGGGCGGTAAATAACTTCCAAAAAAGTCCTGTGTTATTTCCTGTTTTTTCAGTATCCATCGTATAAAGTGATTAATTGATTAAGAGCGGCTGGCACACCGGTTAAAGTATATTATTCTATCGCCACATCATGTATTTTTGCATTCGTTTTTTGCTGTTCAAAAAATGGTTTATATTCGGTTAAACAATTTTTCAGCATCTCTTCTACACCGCGGCTGGTAATGGTTCCGCCGGAGATAGCATTAACCCCGTGACGGTCGCCGGTGGTGGCGCCGCCTTTTACAATGCGGATAGAGACGAACTGCCCATTTTCGAAAAGTTGTTTCCCTTCAAACTGGTTGAAAAATTTCGGGAAAGCAATTTCCGCGCCCAAGCCGGGCGTTTCGCCCTTGTGGTCAAAGATTGCGCCGTATATCGTATTGAAGTCGTTGTCCAACGATATGTAGCCCCAAATGGCGCCCCACAAGCCCAAGCCATATACCGGCATAATGTATTTCAAAGCGCCGTCATCGTTCCGGCACACAAATACCGGTAACGATAATTTACGCCGCAACTCCGATTTCTTTTCATCGCTTATGCCGGAAGCATTGATTTCCCTGATAATATCGTACTGCGTTTTCATGTTCATTGTAAACGCTTCGCCTTCTTTTTTGTTGCCGTCGGCATCCACGAGGTATTCTTCCACAATGTACCGGCGATATAATTCTTCTATGTATGCACTCCTGTCCGGCACGGTATCAACCCCCAGCGCTTTATTAACCGATAGCAGGATATTTTGCTTTTTTTCGACTTCAATATTTTTTTGCTGCCGGCTTTTCAGCCCTGTGGCAATTAAAGACAGCGCCGTAGCGACCACCACCACAAGCACCGTGGCATAAAGGAAAGTGTAAGTATTGCTGTTTTTATTCATTGTGTCAAATTCTTTATGTGATTGATTATTGCACCGCCTTCCGCAAGCTTCTCTTCATGCGCTTGCGAATATTCGCAGCTACGACATAATGATCAATCAGCGGGGCAAAAGCATTCATAAATAAAATAGCTAACATCATACCTTCGGGATAGCCCTGGTTGAACACACGAACAAGTATGGTAAAGGTACCGATTAAAAATCCGTAAATCCATTTTCCGGTGGCGGTTTGCGCGCCGGTTACCGGGTCGGTCGCCATGAATACCGTACCGAAAGCAAAGCCGCCCATCAATAAATGGTAGAACGGCGAAAGATGCATGTAAGGATTATCGCCGCCGACAATATTCAGGACAAAACCTGTAGCCAGCGCGCCACCTATGCACGACAGCATGATTTTCCAACTTGCCACGCCGGTATAAATCAATATGAGTGCGCCAATCAAGATAGCCAGCGTGGAGGTCTCGCCGATGGAGCCGGGAATAAACCCGAAAAACATATCGTACGCCGAAGGCAGTTTATCCATTTCACCGGCGGTTGCATGCGCCAAGGGAGTGGCGCCGGTAATCGCATCTATAGCCGGAGTGTCTTTCATGCCGGCAATCCATACATTGCCGCCCGACATGTGCGACGGATAGGCAAAAAATATGAAAGCCCGCGCCAACAGGGCAGGATTAAAGATATTCATTCCCGTGCCGCCAAATACCTCTTTGCCGATGATAACCGCAAAAGCAGTAGCCAACCCGACCATCCAAAGGGGACAATCGACCGGCATAATCAACGGGATCAACATGCCGGTTACCAGGAAACCTTCATTGACTTCGTGCTTGCGGATTTGCGCCGCCGTAAATTCAATGCCCAGCCCGACTACATACGATACAACTATTATCGGAAGCACTTTCAAAAAACCGAAAAGAAACATTTCCCAACCGGTCATCGCCTCGCCGAAAGCCAGATGGCGCTGATAGCCGATATTCCACATACCGAACAGCAGCACAGGAAGCAATGCCACTATCACTGTGGTCATCGTACGTTTCAAATCATTGCTGTCATGGATATGCACGCCTGATTGGGAGGTGGTGTTCGGCACAAAGACAAAACTCTCAAACGCCTCAAACGTCGAATGCAGGAAACCGAACTTCCCGCCTTTTTCAAACGCCGGTTTCATCTTATCTATTATGTTCCGCAAAAATTTCATGCTGCTCTTTTAATGTGACTAATTGCTTAATGTGCTAATGTGACTAATTAGGCTGGCGCCAGCCAATTCTTAATTCCTAATTTTTAATTCTTAATTCCTCGTAGATTTCCCCGATGCCTTTTCGCAAAATCTGCTGGACAGGTATTTTGGAAGTGCATACAAACTCGCACAGTGCAAGGTCTTCTTCCAATAATTCATAAATGCCCAACTGTTCCATTTTATCAATATCGGAAGCTAAAATAGCTTTGAGCAAATAGACCGGATAAATATCCATAGGCAGTACTTTTTCATATTCACCATTGACAACAAAGGCGCGCACGCCACCGTTGATATTGGTATCCAACACATATTCTTTTCTGGGAAATATCCATGACAGGGAATTGCGCGAAACGCTATAACGGTGCAACCGCAAAGGATTGAGCCACCCGAGAAATTCGTATTTATCGCCTTCCGGAAGAACCGTCAGCAGGTTGTCGTAAAAACCTAAATGACCGTTGGCGCCAATATTGGCGCCGGTAAGCACGTTGCCGCTAACATAACGGGGACGGTTTGTTTTGATAATATGTTCCTCCACGCACGACACTGCTGCGCCGGCAATCATGCGGTAGTAGCGGGGTTTCTTCACTTCGGAGCCTACCAGCGCTATAACTTTCGACACATCGTAAATACCTTTTAAAAACAGGCGTCCCAGCGAAACAATGTGTTGCGGTTCGATAGTCCACACTATCTCGCCCTTATTCAGTGGGCTGATGTGGTAAATCTGCACGCCCACATTGCCGGCAGGATGCGGTCCGATAAACGTATTTGTCTCCACGCCTTTTGTCTTGCGGAAAATGCTGATTGCCGCCAACTGGTTGTTCAGTCCGAGATAGATTTTATCGCACAGTTTGCGTAATACATCAATGCCTTTTTGAAACGCCTCGCCCTCGCCGGTCAGTACATAATCAATATCTGGAGCCAGCGGCGCCGTGTCGAAGCCGGAAATAAAAATCGCCTTTGGTCGGTCGGCGGGATGAGCGACTACGCCGAACGGGCGCTGCTTGAGGAAGGGCCACACGCCGCTTTCCAACATCAGCGACACGACTTGCTCGCGGCTGCAAGCTGCTAAATCAACTTCCGGATGCTGTAAATGTTGCTGTTCTTCCGCAGGTGTTACCACCACTTCGAGCAGCTGGCGTTTGTCGCCGCGCACAATCGCCGCGACTGTGCCGCTCACCGGCGACACATAACGCACTTCGGGATAGTATTTATCGACGAACAGTGGAGCGCCGGCAAGCACTGTGTCACCTTCGCGTACGACTAATTTCGGTACTAAGTGCGGAAAATCGACCGGTTTCACAGCATAACTCGTTACCTTCGCCGTTTTGGAAAGCACTTTTTCTGCTTGCCCTTTCAGCGATATATCAAGCCCCCGGCGGATTTTTATAACTTTCGACATAGCTTTCCTGTATATTTTGTGTACAAAGATACAAAAAAAACAGTTCACTGTTGTGTAAAAATATTCATTGCCATGACTTATATGACTTACAACACCGAAAAAGAAAAATTATAAATAAACACGTTGGGACAAGTACAACATTAAAAATCGCTTTAGGCTATATGTGTTTACGCTTACCAACAGATTTTACGGCAAAAGCGGGAGTAAAATGTTTAATTAAAGTTAGTTTCGGACGCAAAAATATTTAGCGTTATATTGGACGCACGTGCAGTCGGAGCAATTGTTACATGAGTAACCTTGATTTACAACAGTTCTACATCCATTTCCTTGTAACCACCAATCACAGCCTTCACATTTTGTATTTTTATAGCAATCGCCGCCACCTACTGACCATATAATAACACTACTATTAGCCAAGCATTTGAGTTCATCCAATGTCGGTAGTCTCCAACCTATTCCGGTACATGCGGAGTTTGCAGATGACCATGTAGTATAATTATTACATGTATTTTTCACTTCGATAACTACATTATTGCAGGTATAGGCTCCGGCGTTATCGGCAACCAAATCCCGGCAATAACTTCCAACCTTTGTTAAACCGGAAGCACAACCGCAAGAATTCACCACTTCATCTTGAGCAGACAGTTGCGTTACCGACACCGATACTGTCCTGCTGTCTGTTGAAGTACAACCGGTCGAAGAACGAACTTTTAATGTATAGGTAGTTGTTACTGTCGGGGACACTGTTTTAGTATTTGCCGTTTGCCACGAACTACCGTTATCAAAACTATATGAAGCTGCACCGCTTGCCGCAGCAGTTAAAAGGACAGAAGCTCCCCTGCATATAGACGTTGTATTAGCTATAAGTGAAGTAGTGGTTGGGAGTGGAGGAAATAAGCCGGGACAACCGGTTGCATCAGTAAGAGATGTAATGCAACCGCCGGAATAACTTTT
>JAIRLT010000265.1 GCA_031259225.1 Prevotellaceae bacterium | reverse complement strand
CCGGTGGATAAAATGTGGAACTATTTTAATATTTTTACTTGCCGTTTTCATAACTATTTTTATATAATCTTTGACTTTTATTTTTCCAAAAATAGTTTTTATTTTTTTATAAAAGAAATAAACAAAAATACAAACATGTTATTAAAATTTTATTTCACCGTAGCAGCTTCCGGTTTTCCTCATCTTGCAATACGCTCATCTGTTGAATGGCGATTTTGTTCAGTGTTTTTATTATTTATATTCGCTGCAAAGGTAATAGAAAATTTCCTGACACAGTATTCCACCGTGGCAGTTGTATTGCTCATACCTGAATTTTATGTTTAAGTTTTTAGTTACACCAAGTATGTTGCGTACAATCCCATGCATCTTTAGCAGTTATGCTCGCTGAATAATTCCATGTATTGTTTTTGTATGTATAATCATCAGCGGCGCCTATAGCGCAACCAAAGCAAGCATTCGGGCATTTTACATCACTGCATCTGCAGCGACCGGGGCACAGTGACGCATACTTTGTTCCACGGTCAGTGCAGAATTGCTTACATCCAGCACAAGAATTAGCATATGTACAATTTGTGTAACAAGAGCTATTGCTATAAGTCTCGCTTGATGTGGATACCACCACACCACATTGGTTTCTTACCCGCTTATACGCAGTTTTGCACGCGCTGGCGCATGCACCGTCATTTGTAGTATAAGTCCCGTTGGTTTTACACGTCCCGCTGCAATTGGTGGTGCCGGTTGCGCAACAATCCAACAGTCCCGGCGCTTCGCCGTTTTTGCCGCACCACACGCCCGGACAACCGGTGGCGTCGGTGAGTGCGGTAATCGTGCCGCCGGAATAAGTGTTGGCTTTTACTTCCGTTGTTCCGGCGGAAGTAGTGACAATAAACGGCAGCGTACCTCTTAACGTATAGCCGCCACTGCTGTTGTCTTTTGCATTGGGTGGGTAGTCGCTGCCGTAAGCGCACCAGTTGAATTTACCAGTGGCGTTGCTCAATACGGCAGTTACGGTCGAGGGGTTGGTCGTTACATAAAAGCCGCGCGTGTTGCCGGTAACAGTGGAAATGCCGCCGGTAATGGCGGACGGATTGCTGAGTTCGGCTTTGGCAAACGCACCGGCGGTTGTGCCGGCGACAGGGCATAAATCTACCCAGACCCACACGCGGTTGTTGGCGGCGCTGCCCGTCCAAGATACGCTAAAGGTTACTTTTCGGGTAGCATAATCAACACTTAACGGCGTAACCGTTACTGCCGCGCTTGCAGTCATGCTTGCAAGCAGGGCGAAAAAAAAGATAATTTTTTTCATAGAATTTAATTTTTTATTGTTATTATTTTTTGCAGCCCTGGGATTGTTTCATACGCGTACCCACAAACACAAACTTTTTTCATAAAACAACCCCCTGCTGCAAGTTTTTATCTGCTGCCATTTATTACAGAAACAACGGCTTTGTTTGTTTCTGTTTTAGTTTCTTCAACTTTTACCGTGATTTTTTCCTTATTCCACTAAAAGCAACAAGTGGAAATGGTAGTTATACTTATTAAGAATACGAGGTTGTAGAAAACCCACAAAGCAAATAAGTGCAACAACTCATTTCCACTCTTGGAATGGTTGCTATTACTTATATTCTTGCTTTGTCAAAATTTTCTACATTTCGTATTCTTCGCAGAATAAAAGTTAAAGCGATATATTTTAATATATCAATTCCAACATGTCAAAGAAGCATATTAACGGCACAAATATATTACAATATTTTTTATTTACAAACTTTTTTGACATTTTTTCAAAAAATTTTCACATCATTTTTTTGTATCTTTGCAACAAATAAATTATGAATTAGCGCCGGACACATCACCACATCATCACATTTCCACATTATCTTATCGCTACATCCATGACTATTCTTATTAAAAACATACAACTCGACCAACAAACGACGGATATTTTCATCGACGGGAAATTTATTAAAAAGGTCGGGAAGGGGCTACCCGACAAAGCCGGGAAAGTGATTGACGGTACGGGCAAAGCCGTAATGCCGGGTTTTATTAACGGGCATACCCATTCGGCTATGACGCTTTTCCGCGGTTTCGGCGACGATATGCCGCTGGAACAATGGCTGAATGAAAAAATCTGGCCCTACGAAAAAAACCTCACCGGGGAAGACGTATACCACGGCGTCCGGCTTGCCTGCCTCGAAATGATTAAGACCGGCACCACGTGTTTCAATGATATGTACATGACCTATCCCGCCGTGCTGCGCGCGGTGGAGGATATGGGGCTGCGCGCCACACTGGGCGCTACGATCTTTGATTTTTTCCGTCCGGAAGTAGCCGCGCAGTTCAAGCGCGAAACCGAACAGAATTTCGCTGTCCCGCGCAGCGAACGGATTTCGTTTGCCCTTGCGCCGCATGCTATCTATACCGTTTCGGGCGGCACGCTGCAATGGGTGCGCGATTTCGCCGCCGCTAACCGCCTCCTCATCCACCTGCACCTTGCCGAAACGCAAACGGAATACCGGAATGCAGTAAAAGATTTCGGGCTTAGTCCCGTGCGCTACCTGCATAAATTGAAACTGCTTTCGCCGCATCTGGTGCTCGCCCACTGCCTGTATGTGGACGATGAAGAGATACAGCTCCTCGCCGATCACGACGTGAAAGTTGTGCATAACCCCAACTCCAACCTGAAAATCGGGTCGGGGCATGCGTTCAGGTACAGTGAAATGAAAGCTGCAGGCATTACGGTCGGCATCGGCACCGACGGCTGTGGATCGTCCAATAACTTAGACCTGCTGGAAGCGGCAAAAATCGCTGCCCTGCTGCAAAAAGGCTGGCGGTGCGACCCGACGGTGATGCCCGTCGGCGAAGCATTGCAATGTATCACCGGCAACGGCGCCCGCATCTTGCAGGTGAATGCCGGGAAAATCGCCCCCGGCGCCCTTGCCGACCTTTGTTTGATTGATTTGCAGTCATACGCTTTTACGCCGGATTTCCATTTTGCCTCCAACCTCCTTTATTCCGCTTCGCACGGTAGTTGCGTGGACACCGTCCTCTGCGACGGTCGCATCCTCATGGAAAACCGCCGCGTACCGGACGAAGAAGCTATCCTCGAAAACGCCGCCCGCACGGCACGCAAATTAATGCTATGAATTATGAGTTATAAATTATGAATTATGAATTAGGCTGCCGCGCCAGCCAATTAGAAATCAGAAATTAGAAATTATAAATTAGGCTGCCGCGCCAGCTAATTAGAAATTAGAAATCAGAAATTATAAATTAGGCTGCCTGCGCTAGCCAATCAGAAATTAGAAATCCTATGGACGAACGTGTAATAAAATTCAAGGAAACCGCCGCTTTTATTTCGGCGAAAATACGCGGTGAAAAACCCGGGATTGCTATCATCCTCGGCAGCGGGCTCGGCAAGCTTGCCGAACAGATTGAATGCCCGGTAATCATTCCCTATGCCGATATCCCGCACTTTGTACGTTCCACCGCGACGGGGCATAAGGGGAATTTAATTTACGGCACATTGGGCGGGAAAAAGGTGTTGGCAATGCAGGGTCGCTTCCACTATTACGAGGGCTACTCGATGCAGGAAGTAACCTGCCCCGTGCGGGCGATGTACTTTGCCGGGGTCAGGAACCTGTTTGTGTCCAACGCAGCCGGCGGCGTGAACTTTGACTACAGGGTCGGCGACCTGATGATTATCCGCGACCACATCAACCTGTTGCCCAATCCGCTGATTGGGAAAAATGTGGAAGAAATGGGACCCCGCTTTCCCGATATGACGCGCCCCTATGACCTTGCCCTAATCCGGTTAGCCGAGACCATTGCCGGGGAACGCCATATCCGGCTGCAAAAAGGCGTTTATTTGGGCGGCACCGGTCCTACCTACGAAACGCCGGCGGAATACCGCTTTTTCCGTACTGCCGGCGCCGACGCTGTGGGGATGTCCACCGTGCCGGAAGTGATTGTTGCGCGGCACTGCGGCATGCGTGTATTCGGCATGTCGGTTATCACCAACGAAGCGCATGAATTTCCCTCTGACTACGTAAACGACAGCGACGATGTGGTCAAAGCCGCCAACCGGGCTGCCGGCGTGATGTCCACGCTCTTCACCGAAATGATTGCACGCCTGCATTTAGTTGAAAATTGAAAGTGGAAAATGGAAAATGGCTGGCGCGCCAGAGGAGTTAAGAACTAAGAGTTAAGAACTAAGAATTAGCTGACGCGCCAGCCAATTAATCACATTAACACATTAGTCACATTAGCACATTAGTTACATTAGCTGCCCAGCCTACCGGAACACGACCACCAAGAGAAAATGCAGCCACCACGCGCCGTTTTCATACGCCGTGACTTCGATTAAGAATACCCGTATTTGTAACCATCTTAATTTTATTTGTATAGTATTGTTATTTTTTCGTATTTTTGTCTTCGCTTTAATATAAAAAGGTGCCTTGACACCGAAGCTATATTATAGCTCCTTTTCGGGTGTCGTGACACCTTAACCGTTCAATATTGTTGTAATGTTAGGTATTGAACGGCAGAAACAGGGGCTATATTTTTTTTCCCCTTCCCCTGTTTTACCTATTTCGAGAACATTTTTATCAATTCATGGTTGCACGATGAAACCATTGAAAATACAGACATATATTACCTATGACTTTATTGTAAAGCCAATCGTTCTAATGGGTTTTTAGAAACTATCAATTCTGCTTAGCAATCAGCAACCATTGTTGTGCAATATATGAGAGCCATAAGCATCATGACCCGGGAGCTCCACAGAACCATCAATTATGTTGTGTTGCAGATAATAACCACTACCACCTTTATGATTGAAACAAAAGCATTGGTGATATGGATCTGAAGCATATGTACGAACCCACCAATAAGTATATTGGAGACTCACGCATCGTTCTTTACATGCAAGACACTCACATGCTAGGATGTCGGAGCCACAGGCTGCATCCTGATAGGTATCAAATTTCGGGTTCACAACTTCACCGCATTGGTTTCGCAACTGTACGTAAGCAGTATTGCACGACCCAGTGCAAGCACCGTCGTTAGTTGTATAAGTTCCGGTAGTTTTGCACGTGCCGCTGCAATTCGTTGTGCCGGTAGCGCAACAGTTCAACAATCCCGCAGCTTCGCCATCCCTGCCGCACCACACACCCGGACAACCGGTAGCGTCGGTGAGTGCGGTAATTACGCTGCCGGAATAAGTCGTGGTATACA
>JAIRLT010000028.1 GCA_031259225.1 Prevotellaceae bacterium | reverse complement strand
ATTTTTCCCGCCGCACTCGGAGAGAAAACAAATGAGATGGGTTGCCTGCACGGATTAGAGGAAAAAGCCGATGGCGTATGTGCCGCGCCTTCCGACGTTGGATGCAATAATACTACATTAAATTTGGGAACAGTTTCATTCACATCCGGTACGGAAATTACAATTATAGGCGATAACATTTCACAATTCTGGTCGCGTCCGGTAACGGCTACAGGCTGTCAAAAAACAAATTTTAATAGTGGCTCAACTGTGAGTGCCAATGCCGATTGCCGGAGCAACCCCAATTATCCCGGCGATTTGTTTAGCATTTGTGCTGTGTTAAAGTATGCTGATAAGTTATGCCCTTACCCTTGGCGTATTCCAACTATGAAAAATTATGAAGATTTGGTACGTGCATTCGGTGAAACCCAACCTGTATTAAACTCGGAAAGCTTTGTAAATAAATTTGTAACTGGCTGGGCTGTGGCATATGCGGGAGAGTGTGACCCCAAGTCTACGCTACAATTCCAAAACCAGCGGGCAATATATATACTTAACGCCAGCACGCCAAGAGAGACTCGAAGATTTCAAGTATGCAATAAGGGTGACGCGCAATGCTACTGGAGCGTTCAGATTACGCCGGGACAACAATACAATCACGGTTGGTCGCTGCGTTGTGTGAGGAATAATTAAACAATATAATCCATAAGGAATAAATGAAAGTGTTTTTAAAAAACATTGCTTTTGCTATACCCCACTAACATTAGGCTTTCACCACACAACCACAAAAAAAACAATTCACCATGAAATACGAATTGGTTTATACCACTGATTTCACACGGATGCCGCTTTATGAAACCGTTAAAAAAATTTGGAACTTCTCTGCAAAATTTCGGAAAAGAATTGAGATAAGTGCATTTTTGCGGTTAGCATTTTGATTACAATAGTTGGAAACTTCGCCTCATTTGGCAGTTTTTTATCATTATATTTTTATTCTACCAACAACGCCAAGCCTTTCAAATATTCTCCTTCGGGATGATAAATGTTTACCGGGTGGTCGGCGGGTTGCGTGAGCTGGTGCAGGATACGGACGCGCCGTTTGGAAATAACCGCTGCCGAAAAAACCGCATTACGGAACTCCGTTTTGCCGACAACCTGCGAACAGCTAAACGTAAACACGATGCCGCCCGGCGCGATTTTAGAAAACGCCGCTGCATTCAACCGTTTGTATGCCTGCAAGGCATTCTTTAATGCGCCGGTGTGCTTGGCAAAGGCAGGCGGGTCGATAATCATCAAGTCATATGCATGGCAGGGGCTCCGGTGCAGGAACTCAAAAGCGTCGGTGGTGAAGGCTTGGTGCGGCGCGGCAGCGGCGCTGTTAAGCCCGGCATTGCGTAATGTAAGCGCAATGGCAACAGGCGAACTGTCTACGGAATGCACCGCTGCCGCGCCGCCACCCAGTGCATACACCGAAAAACCGCCCGTATAGCAAAACAGGTTTAAGACATTTCGTCCTTTTGCGTATTGTGCCAGCAGTTGCCTGTTGTCGCGCTGGTCAAGGAAGAAGCCGGTTTTTTGTCCCGCTTCCCAGTTTACAATAAACCGGCGCCCGTTTTCCATAATAATTTCTTCGCCGGATGTTCCCGTATTTTTCAAAAGGTATTCATCCTGCGCTGCCAGTCCTGCTTTGAAAGGCACGGTGGCTGCGCTTTTATCATAAATACATTGCAGTGCGCCGCCGTATATTTTTTGTAGAGCTGCGGCAATCTCTTCCCGCGCTAAAAACATACCTGCCGAATGGGCTTGCATCACAGCAGTAGCGCCGTAAATATCAATGACCAGTCCGGGCAGGAAGTCGCCTTCGCCATGCACCAAACGGTAAGCAGAAGTAGATGCGTTGCCGGTCAGTTGCAGCGCCTGCCGCACGCGGTAGGCGCGTTGCAAGGCGTCGAACCAGAAAGCCGCATTTATCCGGCAAGGCTCGAAAGTCAATACCCGCACGGCTATAGAGCCGGCTTGATAGTGTCCCAATGCAAGGAAATTGCCCGCAGCGGAACGTACTTCCACCACTTCGCCCTCGCGCAGTTCGCCCTTGACCGACGCCACCGCGCCGGAAAATATCCACGGATGAAAACGCCCTAAGGCTTCTTCGCGGTCTTTTTTCAGGTAAATGATTGCGTACATGATTTAACGCAGTTGCAGTTCTGCCGGCGTGAGGTTTTTTATTTTTTGCAGGCGCAAAAATATTTCGCGGCATACCCATGCATCGGTTGCTGCGTAACGGCATTGGGATTTTGTCAATACCGGGTTTTCCCAGTTGGACAATTGCTGGTTTTTGGAGATATGTATTTGCAGGACGATAGCCGCTAATTTTTTCACGCCTTTATCTTCTATCCCGTAATGCTGCACGATGCGTTGGATATCCACAAATCCGGCGGCTTTGAAAGGGGAGAGCGCTTGCAGTTGCCGCAAGTCTTCGTGGATGGCTGCCCCGATTTTCAATATATGTTTATTGCTCATCAATTCGCGCAGGGCGGCGGGCATGCCCAGCTTGTTCAGGCGGAACAGGTAAGCGCGTTTGTCGGTGGACAGTTGCAGTAAGGCTACCGGATTGCCGTTGCGTTTACCGGGAATAAACAACGGCTTGGTTTCGGTATCAAAACCTATTGTTTTCTGCGTATTCAAATAATGAATTGCTTTTTGCACTTGTTTGTCATTGTCCACCACTGTTATTTTACCTTCAAAATAGGCTAACGGCAAATTGGTGTCAATCGTTTTAGTAATAACAAAAGATGGTTCTTTCGTTCGCTTGATAAAATTTAACATACTTTAGTTCAACACTGCACTAAACCTGTTCGGCATAGATTTTTGGTTCGCTTCATAAATATATTTTAAATTACTGTTACCTGCAGAAGAGTTATAACAGTATTACTTTTACTTCGAGAAGTACAATAAACGGAAGTCCGTTTACCAATAAAAGCATACAAAAGTATTATAAAAAACGGATATAACAAAAAAAAATTATTCATAATGAAAAACACCTTGAGGGGTTTTAATCGTCAAATGCGTGCCGGTAGCGGATTTCACGCGACCGATGATGCGGGCGTCCACCGCATATTTTTTTGAGAGGGCAACCAATGCACCGGCTATTGTTTCCGGCACATATAACTCCATGCGATGCCCCATGTTGAAAACTTTATACATTTCCCGCCAATCGGCGCGGCTTTCCGCTTGAATGACCTCGAATAAGGGCGGCGGCGGAAACAGGTTATCTTTTATGACCTGCACGTTGTGCACAAAGTGCAATACTTTGGTCTGTGCGCCGCCGGAGCAATGCACCATGCCGTGAATGTGCGGGCGGTATTTTTGCAGCGCTTCGCGGATAACCGGCGCGTAGGTGCGCGTGGGCGAGAGCGCCAGTTTCCCGTAAGTCATGCCGGAGACAGGTTCAACATCCGTCAGCCGCTTGCTGCCCGCATACACCAACGCTTCGCTGACGCCGCTATCGAATGTTTCGGGATATGCCGTAGCCAAGTAGCGGGAAAATATATCATGGCGGGCAGACGTGAGCCCGTTGCTGCCTATGCCGCTATTGTATTCCGTTTCGTACGACGCCTGCCCGGACGACGCCAGCCCCACAATCACATCGCCGGCGGCTATGCGCGCATTGTCAATAATGTCGCTGCGCCGGATGCGGGCGGTAACCGTGCTGTCCACAATGATGGTGCGCACGAGGTCGCCCACGTCAGCCGTTTCGCCGCCGCAGAGGTGTATGCCGACGCCGAGACGTTGCATCCCGTCGGCAAAGGCTTGCGTGCCGTTGATAATGGCGGCAATCACTTCGCCCGGCACCAGCAGTTTATTCCGCCCGATAGTCGATGAAAGTAAAATGCCATCCGTCACGCCGACGCACAACAGGTCGTCGAGGTTCATCACTACGGCGTCCTGCGCAATGCCCCGCCAGACGTCCATGTCGCCCGTTTCGCGCCAATAGGCGTATGCCAGCGCAGACTTGGTGCCGGCGCCGTCGGCATGCATTACCACGCAATAATCAGGGTCGCCCGTGAGGATGTCGGGAATAATCTTGCAAAATGCTTTGGGGAAAATACCTTTGTCAATATTTTTTATCGCCCGGTGCACCTCTTCTTTGGTTGCCGATACACCGCGTTGTTCGTATGTATTCATAAACGCTTAATTTCAGCGCAAAGATAATGGTTTTTTCCAATGCCGGCAAACAAGGCAGGAACAATTTAAAGATTTCAAGATTTAAAAATTTCAAAAAAAACCGCCGGTACATTTCTGCACCGGCAGTTCTTTGTTGCAGCCGGTTTTTAGTCGTAAGTCGTAAGTCATAAGTCGTAAGTCGGCTGACGCGTCAGCCAATTAATCACATTAAACAATTAATCACATTAGCACATTAGCCGGCGTCAGCCAATTAGTCACATTAAACAATTAGTCACATTAGCACATTACATTCCGGAGGAATGTGTCGTTCGGTAGAACAATATTCCGGTGGGTCATTGCATCCCGTAGGGATGCATCCCTATGGGATGCACAGGACTATTTTCCCGCCGTTTTCTACCGAACGCGCATCCCTGAC
>JAIRLT010000022.1 GCA_031259225.1 Prevotellaceae bacterium | reverse complement strand
CTGAAAAAGAATGGCAAGGCGACTATGTGGAATACGTGACCCAGAGTATAGTAACAGATTTAAACTTCCCAGTTCCAATGGCTAACGCAGTCATATACTTCGGTGATGACGAATGCGTAACATGCAGTCCATCCTGGTTCGTACCATGGGCTTACGGAATCGGACGCTCGTGGCTGCATCGGTTGCGACCTGTAAGATGTGTTCGAGATTGAGAATATTTGAAAAGCATTCTATAAAAACAAATACAGCATTTCCACTGCGCTAACATCCGTTGCGCCTTATCCTCGTTAGGGTTTCAGCGTGCAACCATGAAAAAATAAAATTAATTTTGCGCCTTGCCATTGCACTGCGCGCCGTCATTCCGACCGGAGCGGCGAGGAACGAGCCGCGTAGCGGAGGGATCTGCTCCCAAACGCAGGGCGGTGCAAAGCACCAAGTGCAGGACGCAGCAGATTTCTCGACTCCGCTGCGCTCCGCTCGGAATGACGGTGTATAGCTCGTTTAACTCATTATTCATTAAAAATCGTATCCGAATTGCCGGAGTTTTTGCGGGTCTTCGCGCCAGTGGGGATTGACTTTCACAAATAATTTCAAATGGACGGTTTTCTCGAAGAAGTTTTCCATATCTTTGCGGGCTTGTATGCCTGTCCGTTTGAGGGCAGCGCCGCCGCGCCCGATAATAATTCCTTTCTGCGAACTGCGCATTACATGGATAATCGCTTCGACATGGTACTGTGTGCCGGCTTCCTTGAATTGCGTTACGGTAACTTCCGTAGAGTAGGGAATTTCTTTGTCATAGTTTAAAAAGATTTTTTCACGGATAATTTCCGATGCAAAAAACCGCAAATTCCGGTCGGTAAACGTATCCCTGCCGTAATAGGCAGGGGCTTCCGGAAGCAGCGCCACTACTTGTTTCAGTATATTGTCGATATTGAATTTTTCTTTTGCCGATGCGGGAAAGATGAGAGCTTGGGGCAAGGCTGTTTTCCAGTTTGCCACCATTGTTTCCAATTGTTCCGGCGTGGTCAAATCGATTTTGTTAATCACCAGTATCACGGGAACCGTCAATTGTTGCAAGCGGGCAAGGTAGGCGGCATGTTTGTCGGATGTCTCTACCACATCGGTAACGTAGAGGATAATATCCGCATCGCCGATAGCGGTGTTCACGAAGCGCATCATGCTTTCTTGCAGTTTGTAGTGCGGTTGCAAAATGCCCGGCGTGTCGGAAAACACTATCTGGAAATCGTCGCCGTTCACGATGCCCATAATGCGGTGGCGCGTAGTCTGGGCTTTTGCCGTGATAATAGAGAGCTTCTCGCCGACAACGGCATTCATCAGGGTTGATTTCCCCACATTCGGATTACCGATAATATTTACAAATCCCGAACGCATTTGAGTGAAGGGTTAAAGGGTGAAGGGTTAAGGGTTAAAGGGTGAAGGGCGCCAGCAATTAGAAATTAGAAATCATTCATACGCTCCCATGCGGAGGATGCTTATTTCTTTTTCAGTGAGGAACCGCCATTGCCCGCGTTTCAGGTTTTTCTTGGTAAGCCCGGCGAAATAGACGCGGTCAAGCGTTTTCACCTGGTAGTTCAAGGCTTCGAACATGCGCCGCACTACGCGGTTGCGCCCGGAATGGATTTCCAAACCCACTTCCGATTTCTCGCCATCCACGTAAGCGATTTCGTCGGCTTGCATCATGCCGTCTTCCAGTTCGACGCCTTCGACGAGTTTGCGCAGGTCGGCTACCTTCACGTTGCGGTTGAGGCGCACATGGTATATTTTCTTTTTGTTGTACGACGGATGGGTTAACTGTTCGCACAACTCGCCGTCGTTGGTGAGCAGGAGTACGCCGGTGGTGTTCCTGTCCAGCCGTCCGACCGGGAAAATACGTTGCGGACATTTGTCGCCAATCAAATCCAGTACGGTTCTGTCGGCATGCGGGTCGTCGGTGGTGGTTACAAAATCTTTTGGTTTGTTCAGCACGATATAGACTTTCATTTCACCTTTGACGCGCTCGCCGTTGAAGCGGACATCGTCGCCCGGACTTACTTTCACTCCCAGTTCCGTAACCACCTGCCCGTTGATGGAAACAAGCCCGGCGGTGATATAATTATCGGCTTCGCGACGCGAACAAATGCCGGAGTTGGCAATGTATTTATTCAGCCGCGTTTCTTCGCTGTGTTGCTCCACAACAGTTTTAGCGGTTTTAGTGTTTTTAATACCTTTCGGTTTTTCGGCATACGTTCTTTTGGGTTTGTCGAAACTGCGGTTATCGTTCCGCCTGGCGCCCGCCTTTTTCGCGAAGGTATCTTCGCGGCGCGGGCGTCCACGATAGGGCTTTCCGGCGTCGCCGAAACGGGACGGGCGTTTTTCGTCATCATTTTGCCGGCGGCGCGGGCGGGTATCTGCACCGTCGTCGCGGCGCGGGCGTCCGCTGCCTGTTTCTTTTTTTGTATAGCGGGAATTTCCGGCGTTGTTACCTGCCTGTGCAGGCTTCCGCCCATACGATTTTTTGGGTGTTTTATTATTCATTATTTATAGATTTACGAATGATTGCTGATTGTTCTTTGGCGGCGGGCAAGTTAAGAGAAGCATTTATCCTCCGGCAAAAGGGGGTGTCCGCCGACCACTAAGAGCTGCGGCAGTTGGTAGCCTTTGAAAGCCACCTGCGCTTTTTGTTGCACTATGTGCGTTACCAGCGCTTCCTCGAAGCCTTGCGCTACCAGCGCAGCTGGCGGTTGCCGTTCTTCGATGAGCCCGTGCAGGATGCTGTCCAATATGCCGTAAGGCGGAATGGAGTCGCTGTCTTTTTGCCCGGGATGCAACTCTGCCGACGGTTCTTTGGCGAGCGTATTTTTCGGGATAATTTCGCGGTGGCGGTTAATGTAGCGCGCTATTTCATAGACTTGCGTTTTGTATAAATCGCCAATCACCATGAGCGCGCCGATGAGGTCGCCGTACAGCGTGCCGTAGCCCATCGCGAGTTCGCTTTTGTTGGACGTGTTCAACACAAGGCTCCCTTGTTTGTTGGAAACCGCCATGAGCAAGACCGCGCAGATACGCGCCTGTAAATTTTCTTCGGTAACATCCGGCGTTTTATGGTGCCCGAATACCGGCGACAATTCTTTGATAAACGCGTTGTAAATAGTTTCTATGGGCGTCACATGAGCGGTTATCCCCAAATTTTCCGCCAGCTGCACCGCGTCGGTTACCGAATGCACGGTAGAATGCTGCGAGGGCATGATTAGCCCCGATACGTTGTCGCTGCCCAGCGCTTCCACAGCCAGCGCCGCTACCAGCGACGAATCAATGCCGCCGGAAAGACCTATGACAGCCGTACTTTTCCCGTTTTCCGAAAAAAATTTCGACAGGCTGCCGAGTAATTTTTTGTGTATGGTTTCTGCTGTCATCATTACATTATAAAGCTTCCGCTGATGGATTTGTAATTATAAATTTTGTCTAATACGTCGGCAATGAGTTCGGCTACCGACAGTACTTTTATTTTCGACGTATCCACGCCCGCGCCGCTTTTCAAGGGAATGGTATCGGTAACGATCACTTCTTTCAACGCCGATTTGGCAATACGTTCGTATGCCGGTCCCGATAATATCGGGTGCGTGGCTACGGCGCGGACGCTCAAAGCGCCTTTCGCCATAAGCATATCGGCGCCTTTTGCCAGTGTGCCGGCGGTGTCCACCATATCGTCCAAAATTATGATATGGCGCCCTTCCACTTCGCCGATAGCGGTCATTTCGCCCACGACATTGGCTTTTTCGCGCGATTTGTGGCAAATAATCATGGGGCATTGCAGCAGGCGCGCATAAGCGTTGGCGCGTTTGGCGCCGCCCATATCCGGTGCGGCTATGGATAAATTTTCCAATTGCAGGTTTTTGATATACGGGAGGAAAATAGAGCTGGCATACACATGGTCTACCGGCATATCAAAAAATCCCTGTATCTGGTCGGCATGCAAATCCATCGTCATTACGCGGTCGCAGCCGGCGGCTTGCATCAGGTTGGCGACTAACTTCGCGCCGATAGATACGCGCGGACGGTCTTTGCGGTCTTGACGCGCCCATCCGAAATAGGGCATCACCGCTATGACCTTATAAGCCGAAGCGCGCCGCGCCGCATCAATCATCAACAGCAATTCAAATAAATTATCCACCGGCGGGAAAGTCGATTGGATGATGAACACCGTGCAGCCGCGGACGCTTTCATCAAACGCCGGCTGGAACTCGCCGTCGCTGAATTCCGTTACCGACGATTTGCCGAGTTCAATGCCCAGCGCACAGGCAATGCGCTGTGCCAGATAGCTGGAACCGCGTCCCGAAAAAATCTTTATCTGATGTGATGAGTGCATAATGGGGTATAAATTTTCCGTAAAAGTACTATTTTCCGTCGAATTGGTAAAATAAAGTTTCAATGATTTCAAAAAAACCGCCGGTACATTTCTGCACCGGCAGTTCTTTTTTTTTGGGCAAAGGGTACAAGGTAAAGGGTGAAAGGGGGGCTAACGCAGGAACAATTTACATATTTACGGATTTACAGGTTTACAGATTTCGGCTGGCGCCGGCTAATGTGAAAATGTGGAAATGTGATTAATTGGCTGGCGCGCCAGTAGCGTCTGTCCTCACCCCCCAGCCCCCTCTCCCGGCGGAGAGGGGGTGGCTGGCGCACCAGCATAATTCCCAATTTTAATTTAAGTAGATTGCTT
>JAIRLT010000177.1 GCA_031259225.1 Prevotellaceae bacterium | reverse complement strand
GCCGCGTAGCGGAGGGATCTGCCCCAGAACGCAAGGCGGTACAAAGCAGCAAGCGCAGCACGCAGCAGTTTCCTCGACTCCGCTTCGCTCCGCTCGGAATGACGGCGTTGTGGGCAGTGCTGGCGCGCCAGCCGACTTACGACTTATGACTTACGACTTACGACTAAAAACTGGATGCAACAAAGAACTGCCGGTAAGGAAACTTACCGGCGGTTTTTTTTGAAATCTTTAAATCTTTGAATTTTGAAATCTTTCCTGCGCCAGCCAATTAATCACATTAAACAATTAATCACATTAGCACATTAGCCCGCGTCCGTATCCCGAAAAAAGTGTACCTTTGTAAAATGAAAAATTTCACCTGTACTTTCTTATTACGTGTATTGTTGGCAGGTTGGTTGTTGGCATCCTGCTCGCCGAAAGCCGTGCTGCCGGTGTCAGACCCCGCCAAAGTCAAGCCGCTGAATGATGAACAACTGTTGGAAAAACAACTCTACTTCTCGGAAGCCATGAAAGCATATGAACTGCACGACTGGCAAACCGCCAACCGGTTGTTCCGGAAAACGATTGCTATTGACGCCGGTTGCGACGTTTGTTTTTACCAGTTGGCAAATATTTATTTCCTGTCGGGTTATGTGCAGGCGGCATTGTCGCTGAACGCATCGGCAATGCGGCTGGATACGGCGAATTTCTGGTACCGTATGCAGGCGGCACAGTACAGCGCCACTGCCCGCCAATACCGCCGGGCTATCGGCGAATATAACTACCTCCTGCAACAACGCCCGGATATGCCGGATTTGTATTTCGACCTCTCTACGCTGTATATGCGGATGGGGGCGCTTGACAGCGCATTGTTGGTGTTGGATGACGCCAACGCTAAAACAGGTTTTTCGGAACAGTCGGCAGTCACGCGGTTTGAAATACTGGCGGCGCAAGATAAAAAGGAAGAAGCGTTGAATACGTTGGAACACTTGGTGACGGTGTTCCCGGAGGCGCGTTATTTTTCATTATTGGGCGAGCAGTATGCCGAACTGGAACGTGATACGCTGGCGTTGGAAATGTACCGCCAGGCATTGGCATTAAACCCCGATTACACGCCGGCGCTGTTGGGCGAAGCCGACTGTTTCCGCCGTAATCAACATTTTGACATATATTTCCAAAAACTGTATAGCCTGTATGCCAACAAAGCGGTAGAAACGGAATACAAGGTAGAATACTTGTCGGCGTTGTTGCAGATACCGAAATTCGCCGCTTCGTTTTCGCCGCAGCTTGACACGGTGTTCACGGTATTGCGCACGCCGCCCGACTCGCTTACGGAGCCGCTGTATGCAACGTATCTATTGCAAAAGCAACTCGTGGATTCGGCGATTACGGTGCTGAAAAATAATTTGCAAAATAACATCGAACAGCTCGACGCATGGCAGCGTTACCTGTCTATCGAATATTATGCGGAACGGTGGGATACCGTAGGAAAATATGCCGGAACAGCGCACCGGCGTTTTCCCCGGGAAGTGGATTTTATCTCGATGAAAGCCGTTGCCGCATGGCAAACCGGCGACGGGGCGGAAGCTATCCGCTGGTTTGAAAAAACCTTGCCGCTCACGGCGGACGATCCAAAGAAAACCGTGCAGACCTATGCTTTTTTAGGGGATTTATATTATGCCGAAAAAAATCCGGGAAAGGCATACGAATACTACGAAAAAGCATTGGCTATAGATAGCGACTACATTGTGGTGTTGAACAATTATGCCTACTTTTTGAGCGAAGAGAATAAACACCTTGACCGCGCTTATGACATGAGCAACAAGGCGATTAAAGCAGAGCCCAACAATGCAACCTACCTGGATACTTTCGGGTGGATACTTTTCAAAATGGGAAAAATTGTTGAAGCCAAAGCGATTTTCCGCCATGCCATGATTTACGGCGGGAACGACAGCGCGGTCATCCTCGACCACTACGGCGATGTGTTGCACGCGCTCGGTGAATACGACGTCGCCATTGTGTATTGGGATTTGTCGTTGAAAAAAGAACAAAACCCGCAAGTAGAACAAAAAATAAAAAACAATAAGCGATGAGGAGCATGCTATACGCCGTTACCTTATATCTAAATCTTGAAATATTTAAATCTTGAAATATTTTGTGGTAAAGCGTCTTTTCTATATAGCAGTTTTGGTCATGACCGTTACATCCGTTGCGGGGCAGAGTGTTTCGGATCTGAACAAGCGGTTGAAAAAAGCCGAAGAACAAATTGCGTATATCGACAAACTGCTGAAAAAAAATTCCAAAGACCGGCAAAATAGCTTGCAGCAATTGGATTTGACAAAGCAGAAAATAAAATCGCGCAAACAACTGATTGCCGACATGGACGCGCAAATTCACCTGCTGGAAGCCGATTTGAAAAAGAAACAGGAAGATGTAACCGGCTTGCAAACGAGTCTGGATGAACTGAAAAAATCGTATGAGGAACTGTTGTACCAAGCGTATAAAAACCGCGACCGGCGGCTCTGGCTGATGTTTGTACTTTCCAGCGACGATGTGGGATTAGCCTACCGGCGATGGCACTATTTCAAAAACTATTCCGAATACATCAATGAGCAAGCGCTGAAAATACAGCAAATGTCGGAAGAACTGAACAGGGAAATCCATTCGTTGAATACCCAGAAAAGCGAGTTGGACAAACAACGGAGTGCGCGGGAAAAAGAAATCGCCACACTGCAAAAAGATGAAGCCGACGCCTTAGCCATCACAAGGAAATTAGCCGGGCAGGAAAAAGAATTAACGCGCCGCCTGGCAGACCAACGGCGGGCTGTTCAACGCATCAATAAACAAATCGAGAAAATTATTGCCGAACAGGCAAAGCAAGACCAGCGCCGCCGGAAAACAACGCCTAACCTGCCGGAAGCCGACCGGATTTTGTCCGCCAATTTTGAAAACAACCAGGGGAAGTTGCCCTGGCCGGTACACAAGGGCGTGGTTACTGCACAGTTTGGCGAGCATTATCATCCGGTGTACAAAAACCTGAAGCTACCGCAAAATTCCGGCATCCATATTTCGACAGAAGAAAACAGCCCGGCGTTGTGTGTCTTCGACGGCGTTGTGCGGCGCGTATTTTTCATACCGGCGCAACATAATTGCGTGATGGTGCAACACGGCGAATACTACACGATTTACTGCAATCTTTCCAATGTCAATGTGAAAGTAAACGATAAATTATCGCGGGGACAAATCATCGGCACAATATTTACTGCGGACAACACAACACTGGATTTCCAAATATGGATGATGAAAGACAAGCCGGAACCGGAAAAATTAAACCCCGAACTCTGGTTGAAAAAATAAACGCACGGGCGGCTTGTTTAACGGTATTTCCCACCTTTGCTGTCCAGCATTTTCAAATAGCTTTCGTAACGCTCCGGCGAAATGCCGCCATGCTCCACAGCCGTTTTTACGGCGCAACCCGGCTCGTGCGTATGCGTGCACATGTTGTATTTACATTGTGCGGCGTAGCGGAACAGCTCCGGGAAAAAATGATACAATTCTTCCTTTTCCACATCAATCAGCCCGAAGCCTTTGATGCCGGGCGAATCAATAATCCTGCCGCCGGCAGCCGTGTCGAAGATTTCGTAAAAAGTAGTGGTGTGCATTCCTTTCCTATGGTAGTCCGACAAGTGCCCGGTGCGTAATTGCAATCTCGCGTCTATCGCGTTAATCAGCGACGATTTCCCCACGCCCGACTGTCCGGAAAAAAGGCATAGCTTGCCCTTTACCGCTTCGCGCAACGTATCTATGCCTATACCCGTATGTGCCGAAACGCAAAAAAATTCATACCCCGCGCCGGTATATATCTCTTGAAACCGTTGCAATGTCCCGTGTTGCGCTTCGCCGTACAAATCCATTTTATTCACCGTAATCTTCACCGGCACTTTGTATGCCTCGCAAGTAACCAAAAAACGGTCGATAAATTCCATTTGCAGCGTAGGGTAATCTATCGTTACAATCAAAAAAGCCACGTCCAAGTTAGCCGCAATAATATGCGCCTGCTTGGAAAGGTTTGCCGCCCGGCGGATAATGTAATTCTTGCGCGGATGTATTTTTACGATAACGCCGGTGGTTCCGGTTACCGGCGCTACATCCACCCGGTCGCCGGCGGCAATGGGATTGGTAGTGGCGTTGTCGTGCAGGCGCAATTTCCCGCGCACGGTGCAATCGTACAGCCCGCCGCATGCAGGATTTTTCACCAGATAATGGCTGCCGGTATGCTTATAAACAATGCCTGTAAACATAAAACAAAGATACTATAAATTTACAGACTGACTTCTAATTTGTATCTTTGTTGCCTAAAACCGGATTATGCGAAAAATCGTTGTAGGAATTACGGGCGCCAGCGGGGCGGTATATGCTAAACAATTGCTGGAAAAACTGCACGCGCATGCAGCAGTGGACGTGGCGGTGGTATGCACCAGTTGCGGCGAGCAGGTATTCCGCCACGAACTGGGCGGCGGGGCTTTCGATGCTATCCCTTTCCGCCGCTATGCCAACGACGATTTTCATGCGCCCTTTGCCTCCGGCTCCTGCGATTATGACACGATGATTATTGTGCCTTGTTCCATGGGGTCGCTGGCGCGCATAGCCAACGGCTACAGCAATGATTTGCTTGCGCGCACCGCCGACGTGATGTTGAAAGAACGCCGCCGCCTGATTGTAGTAACCCGCGAAATGCCGTTGAATTTAATTCACCTCCGCAACATGCTGCAACTCGCCGAAGCCGGCGCCATTATTTGCCCGGCAAGCCCGGCGTTTTACCAACATCCCGCCACGCTGGAAGCCGCCGCCGGAACCGTAGTCAATCGCGTGCTGCAATTAGCAGGACTGGAACAGGACGGTGCAAAGTGGGGCGAATTATGCTAAGCGGAAGAGGTGGCGAACAGGGTAGGGCGAACATTAAACAGGGGTGGCGGCAACTCGTAAATTCATTTAAAGAGTAAAGAAAAAGGAGAACAATTATAAGTTCTCCCATTGGGTAAAAAAGCGCGGAATACTTTTGATTGCTTGTTAAAATAGGCATTTGCCTGTTTCCTCGTCTTAATGATTTGCTCAATTTTTTCTTTGTCTAAATTTTCCATGTAAGAATGAGATTATAAATGTTTTTGGCAAAAGTACAAATAAGAATTGAATTTGTAAGTTCGAGGTGAATAATGAATAAAATTTTCTTGCGAAGCCTGCCGAAACAAAAAAAGACGCAAGCCTTATTTCCTGCGTCTTTCCAGTAATTTTCGTTTGTACACTCTCTACTTCAACACTTTCAGGAGGTCTGGCAGGAGCGA
>JAIRLT010000163.1 GCA_031259225.1 Prevotellaceae bacterium | reverse complement strand
TAATGCGCTCGGCTCGTTCTTTAATGCGCTCGGCTCATTCTTTAATGCGCTCGGCTCGTTCTTTCTGCGTTTTGGGGCAGCTTCCTCCGCTCCGTGCGCTCGTGCCTCGCGCACACCGGTCGGAATGACGGGCGCGTGTAAATAAGGTTGGGAGGGGGCTGGGGGGGAGGTGTCCTATTCTCTAAGGTTTCATCGTGCTACCCTATGGGTGTGAAACCACGCTGCCGCTTTTCGCGCGAAGCGCGCGAAAAGGAATAGAGGATAGAAATATCACCTTGAACCCAACAATGGCTACTTAACGCATTTTATGTAGTACCCATTGCTCATAACTCGGGTGGCGTTGGTGCCAGACCAGAAGTCATATATGGCAGCCTCATCTATGTAGTTCAACGAGCGAGTGCAAGCCCAGTAATAGTTATCAGAGGCGTAGCTTTATGGCAGGCTTGCACGTTTATCGCGCATGCATTGTTACTCTTGCACTGTAGGCAGGCGCCAGCCTGGACTTTTGTTAGAGCAAAACGTGTTGGCATCCTCCCAGTTTAGAAGTTTTTCGGTCTCGTATGGCAGGTTAGTTATTTCAGTAAACCCACTTTGCGAAACACCGTTATAATCATCCATTGCAGCGGTCACACTTGTACATTCAAGCCAAATAATACAATTGGCACACGATGCGTTTACGGTGAGTGTTCCGGTAGCAGTGGCATTGGAGCAACCATTACTGTTTTTCGTCACAACCGTATAATTAAATGTGCCGGTAGCCGAAGGTGTGCCGCTAATGATATATACACTCGTAGACCAAGAGCCGGAAACGTCATCCGGTAAACCGGTCGCCGTTGCGCCGGAAGCATTAGTGGTAGTGTATTCAATATCCGTAATTGCCGTACCCTCTGTGACTGTTTGGCTGCTATTAGCAGAAGTAAGGGTAATATCCGGCAAGCCGTGAATGGTAATGGCGCCGGTAGCCGCCGCACTGGTACAGCCGAAGGCGTTGGTCACCGTTACGCTGTACGTGGTACTGCCCACAGCCACCGAAGCAAGCGACTGACTACCGATGCTTGAATTATGTGTTCCAATGCCGCCGCCCACATCCCATGTATAGGTCATGGCGGTGGTCGTGCCGCCGGAGGCGGAGGCAGTGAGTGTAACTTCACCCGCGCCGCACCGTGCCGCAGGATTGGAGGAACTGACCTCCGGTAAGGCGGGAAGAACTTTTTCCGGATTGTCCGTAGCGTCGCTTAGCGAAGTGATGCAGGTACCGGGTCCAAAAGTGGTAACGTTGTTGCCCAGCTTTGTACCGTTTACCGTGAACGGAGGCGTGCCTTGCAGTTTGTAAGAGCCGTCGGGCTGCAACACCGCTTGGGGCGGCATATTTAGCGCGTAGGCGCACCAGTTGAATTTGTCCACGCCGGCAAGGTCTAACGTCGCTGTAACATTCGCGCTACCGCTGGAATATTCATTGGTAAACAGCCAGAAGCCGCGATGCCCGGTAACGGTAGATGCAGCCGCATAACCGTTGGCATCAACGCCTGTAACGTTCGCACGCGACCAATTGCCCACAGTGGTTGCACCGGCTATCTTAACATAGTCGACAATCATCCAGATTTGGTCGTGATGCGGTTGCGCCGTCCACGTTACAGTGAACGACACTTTTTTAGCGGGGTAATCGGTCGCCATATTAGACACGCTTACCTGTGCAAACGCGCTGCCCAAAGCCGGAAGAAGGAACAATAACACTGCGGCAAAGCGCAGCCGTACGGAATTTGATAATGATTTTTTCATAGTTATTATTTTTATTTGGTTTGTAATTTTTTTTTAGTCGTAAGTCATAAGTCGTAAGTCGGCTGGTGCGCCAGCCTCATTGTTAATTGGCTCGTCATTGCGAGCGAAGCGAAGCGGAGTCGAGTAATCTGCTATGCCGCGCCGCTGTCCAGCCCGGACTGCCTGCGTTTGGAGGCAGTTTCCTCCGCTACGTACGCTCATTCTTCGCGTGCTCCGGTCGGAATGACGGTGCGATGTTCATTATTCATTATTTGTTTTGCGGTTTAAGGGATTGCTTTACATTTATACTTTATTCCCAAACACAAACATTCACTAAACAATCCCCTTTTGCCGCACTATATCCGCGTAATCTGTAAAAAAATCTGCGTAATCTGTAAAAAAATCTGCGTAATCCGTAAAAAATCCGCGTAATTCGCGTCAATCATAACAATTCACATAATTTGCGCCTTTAACATAATGGCGGCTTTTATCCGGGAAGTCTTGTTTCGGGAAATTGTTCAGATATAAAATATGAAACGCGAACTATGCTTATCGTCTTAGAGGTTCTAGACTACCCAATCAACTATAAGCAAAATCCACGTTTCTATCGTGAAGTTTTGCTTTTATCCAGTTGATTAAGAAATTGTCTAGATTTCTAAGACAGAATAAAAGCGGTCAATATGTTTTAAAGAGCATTAATTATGTTTTAATCAGCAAAACCGGATGCAAAGGTAGAAAGAATTTTTAAAATACAAAAAGAAATTAGGTGATTAAAAACATTTGTAGTCTTTTTATCCATAAAAAAACGCTTACAGAATTTCATCCTGTGAGCGTTTCGATAAATATAGTGTGCGTTTCGTTATTTCACGTTGATATCTTCGATAGCTTTTTGAGCGACGGCGTCGTTCGGGTCAAGTTCAAAGACTTTTTGGAAATATTCTTTGGCGGTGTTGTATTCTTGCCGTGCAAAACTGGCGTTGTTATTATGCTTGGCAGTAATGTTGTCGGCTTGCACGTAGTAATAATAGCCTAAGTATTTATAGCATTCTATCAACTCGCGTTTATAGCGGTCGGTTTGTTCTGTGGCAATTTCAATAACTTTTTCATAGAAAGGTCTAGCCAGTCCCAGCGTCGTTTCGGGGTCTAACATCGAATTGATACGCGCCCGCCAAAAATAACTTAAATAACTTGTCGGCGCTAATTCCGTGAGCAGGGCAAAAACAGAATCGGCTCTTTGCAGTTTTTCCTGTTGGGTTTCCAACGAATCGGCAGTAGCTATATTATAATAGTTGCGCCCCAATTGAAAGTAAATAGAAGCATTGGGTTGTTCGAGGAAATCCAGGTAATGGTTGTAGTAGCGAATAGCGGAATCCGGTTGCTGGCTTTTGGTGTACAGCTCGCCGATATTCTGCAAAAATTGCTTCCGGGAAGGGTCTTTTTGAATTACTTTTTTGTAATAATCCGCTGCCTCCGGATACTGTTTATTTTCTTCCAATTCTTCGGCATAGCAAAGGTAATCCTGCAGGATAATTTTTTCCTCCGGTATGTTTTTCATGAAATTTGTGAGCACATCCACGCTTTCCTGTCCTTTGGTTGTTTTTGCCAGAGCGTAGGCGTGTAGCCGGTTAGCCACTAAATTGTCGGGATATTTACTCAGTACTTGATGAATAATGGACAGCACGTTGTCATATTGTTTATCGAAATAGAGGATGCCGGCATATTTTAGCAAATGCTCTTCGTTGTAATATCCATCCTCAATAAACCTGCCGTAATATTCGGCAGCCCGCTTACTGTTCCCCTGTATTTCGTGCAACTCTCCCAGCAAGTGGAACCGACCGTTGAAACCGGGCGCAATGGCGGCTATCTGTTCCAGTTTTTCCAATGCTGCCGCGCCGTTGATGAGCATATAGATGCGGGCGCCTTTCATATAGGCTCCCACCAAATCGGGAGAAAAATAAATAGCATTGTCATATTTTGTGCCGGCGGCTCCACGGTTCTTTTCCATGTCTTGCGCTAACAGGATGTCGCCTTCCAGCATAAACGGCAGCCCGTTTTTAGCGTCTGTTTTTTTCGCCAGTTTGATGTATTCTTCGGCTTTCGCATAATCTTTCGCATACGCATATGCTTCCGCTACAGCCAACGGTAACCGGATATTTTTTTTATCCGCTTTGATAGCGTCTTTGAAAGCTGTTTCAAAGGCTTTCTGTTCCTCTTTACTCGCCCCTCCTTTTTTGGACAATTCTACCAACGCCAACGTGGACGTTCCGATTTTATTGAACGGATAGGTAGCCGACGTTTCGCTTCCTAACGAAAAATAGTAGGAGGCAGAATCGGGATGGTTCAAATTCAGGTAACTTTTGCCCAAATAATAACAGGCTTCGGCTTTTTCATCCGGGGAAGATGCGGCGTTTAACTGTTTCAAAAAATAAATCTTCGACGAGTTATACATCCCCGACTCATACAAGTTAATACCGGTTATGTTATCGGCTTTACTGGTCAAAAAACCTGCGCCGAGCAGGCAGACACAACTTGTTATTTTTAGTACATTCATAATTTTATTTTTTTATATTACATCTCGAATATTTACAATATTTACCGGCATGGTCGCCGGCAGTAACCCTGCTTTCAGGATAATCCGCTGTCCCCTGGAAGACGTGATGAAACTTGTCAATCCCGACGGCAAGCCGCTTCGCGGGTCGTTCAGGTTAATGTACACATTCCGCACAAACGGGTATTGCCCCGTGTAAAGGTAATATTGATAAGGTTGGTAACTGTTTTGCTGTGTAGGTTGCTCTTCCCTGCTTACCCGCATGACCTGAATGCTCGTTGAAAATTCCCGGCTTATCGAATCCTGTTCTTCGCTTATCCAGTTTACGCCGATGATGCCCAATGCGCCCGGCGTGCGGGCTACATATTCGATTACTTTGGGGTTTGTACCCGCCGCGTAGGATTGCTCCGACAACTGTTTATCCCGGCAAATAGAGTCCTGCACATAGCGAACCGTACTGGAATTGGGATGGTCATACACAACGGACAGGGCTCCTAATTTTGATTTTGGGAACAATTCGTTCCATTGCAATACCTTTCCGGATAATATTTTCCGTAACATTTCCACATTGACTATCGAATCGGGATTGTTTTTGTGAACTATCAGGGCAATGCCGTCAGTAGCGATTTTTATGGATTGCGGGAAAAATTTCCGGCTGTGGAATGACGCTATTTCTTCATCCCTTAGCGGGCGCGTCGATACCGCAAACCGTACGCTATCTTTTAACAATAAGTTTAAGGCATGTACTTCGTCGGTATATTTCGGAATAACACTTGCCAGTGAATAGAGTGATTCGAATACATCTATTTCTTCCTGTACAAAAGGCGAAAGCGTTTCATCCACCGCAATGGTGATAACCCCGCTAAACAAAGTATCATCCGGAGCGTTCGTTTTTTTCCCTTTACAAGCTATCAAAAGCAAACACAAAAGGAAACAACCTGTCCGATGATACCACCTGTTCATGGAAGACGCTTATTGCTGCAATTGGAATATTATCGGTAAAATGAAGCGAACGTTCACTGCTTGCCCGCCCTGTTTACCCGGGATCCATTTCGGCATTTTCCCTACGACACGGAGCGCTTCTTTGTCCAACGAACTGTCCACGCCTCTTAATATCGTTATATCGCGCACCGAACCGTCTTTACCTATCGTGAATTGCACGGTCACCCGCCCGGAAATACCCATTTCGGCAGCGGCGGCAGGAAACCTTAATTGGTCGTATATCCATTTCATCAGTGCAGCCCTGCCACCGGGAAATTCGGGGTCTTGCTCTACGGCACCGGTCATATATATCTGCTCGGTTTCCGTTATCAATTTGTGTTCTTCCAAGTCGGCAATGTCCTGTCCCGTTTCGTCGTCGTTACCTTGCACATCGGCTACGGAAATAGCGGTTTTCACTTCCGTTAATTCTTCCATCGTGCGCACTTCTTCGTCCGGCACCTTTTCGTCTTCTACGATTTTTGACACCGTAAATTTAATAGTGCTTTTCAATGGCGGCGGCGGTGGCGCTTCGATTTTTTCTATTTTATTTTCTTCGGGTACTTCCGCAATAGTGGATAATGTGGTTACCTCCGTCACTTTTTCTTCGCCTCCTTTAGGCGTTATCAGTTTCATGACTGTCGGGAAAATCATCATCACTAAGGCAAAAACGATAATTATAAAATAGGCGAGCAAGTGGCGTTTGGTAGAACTTTTACGGATGGAATAGGCTCCATACGCTTTATTTCTTCCTTCAAAAACCAGTTCCAGCCATTCGTTTCCGGTTATATTTATATCTTTTGCCATATTCTTATTGTTTTACTTCTGTTTCAGTCTGCTTTTCATATCCGCCTCCCGTAAGGTTTTCCAACAAGCGTAAATCGCCAGCCGTAATATCTTCAATGGAATATACCCCGATATTGCAGATGTGCATTTCATCTAACGCATCTATCAAATTTTTGTAGTTTGAAAAATCCGACGCTTTTATTGAAACCCTTGGCGCGTCTTTATTCTTCTTAACTTCGGTAACTTCTTTTTTATAGGTAGAATCTGCAATTTCCAAATTTTCCTTACGTATTTTCAAGTCTTTTATTTGTTGCACGACCTCGCGGTTGCGCCCCAATAATAAAGCCCGGATACTATTTTCATCGCCCGAAAAATTAGCTTCCTGCAGTTTTTCGGGATTTTCATAGTCTGCCTCTTGAAGCCGTCCCAAGTAATAATATATTTTGTCGTCTTTTCCCAATAAAATCGTTACGGCGTTCGACTCCTTTACTAAGGTCATGTCATCATCGATGACGTCTTTACGCGGCATGGCGATTTCCATGGTTTGCGGCTTGCTCATGGTAGTACAAAGCATAAAAAAGGTAATAAGCAACATGTTCATATCCACCATGGGCGTGAAGTCCACGCGGACATTGAATTTTTTCTGTTTGCCCCTTTTACCGCTATCGCTGTTTTCTTGAATTTCTGCCATAATTTTTCAATGCTTTTATATTTCAGGCATATCTTTCAAGGAAGTAATCAGGTTATACCTATTCTCCCTCAAGTCCTGAAGGGTGTTCATTATATCTCGTATCAAAGGATAAGGGGTTGCATGGTCGGCTTTGATAGCAATACTCAAGTCTTTATTCACAATTTTTGAATTGCGCATCCATTCTTTGAATTCGTTATTCAAGCTGTCGCATGGGATCCCATAATTCAAAATCATCCGGTCTTGCTCTTCGGTTGATAGAGCAAGAAATTCTTTCATTCCACGGATAGGCACGCCAAAAGAAGGGAGTAATTCAAATTTTTTCAATTCTTCATTGGTAAATTCAATTTTATAAAACTCGCCCATCTTTTGCAATACGTTCCGCCGGTCGGGCTGTTTGTCTAAGGACATAAACACTTTCCCGTTCGGTTCTATCAATACTGATACGATATTGGTTTCCGGTATCTTGATCTCGGATACGGATTGAGGCGGGTTTACCTGCACCGGCTCTTTCTGTACAAACGTGGAGGTCAACATAAAGAAAGTCAATAATAGTACTGTCACGTCACTCATGGCAGTCATATCAATAAAGGTAGATTTCTTTTTAATTTTATTACTCATAGCGCTGTTTGTTTAATTGTTTAATCGTGTATTTGTTTACACCGTATAGCTCCGGTTGGTTGTATTTGGTTCCGTTACAACTCCGCTTGCCCAACGGTTCCGCAAGGTTATCCGTTCAACAATTATTTATCGCCGGAGAATGTTTGTACCAGGTAAGCGCCGATTTCGTCAATGCTGTGAGTTATACCGTCAATTTTTGTGGTGAAGAAGTTATAGGATATTACGGCGCAAGCACCTGTTGCAATACCGAATGCCGTATTTACCAATGCTTCCGAAATACCGGTAGACAAGGCGATGGAGTCTGTTCCACCTGCGCCTGCCAAAGCGGCGAATGACCGGATCATCCCGATAACCGTTCCCAGCAGCCCCATCAAGGTACCTAAAGTAGTAATGGTAGCTACTACGGGCAAGTTTTGTTCCATTGACGGAAGTTCCAACATGGTGGCTTCTTCCAAGTCTTTGCGAAGCGCTAATTGGCGTTCTTCTTTTGTTAGTTTTGCATTGGCGATCACTTCGGAATAAGTCCTCAGCGAACTTTTCACTACGTTGGCTACGCTACCTTTTTGTTTATCGCACAAAGTATGCGCTTCTTCCACATCATTGCGGTCTAAAGCGGCTTTCACGGCTACGACAAATTTTTGCAAACCTTTTTTGCCTTTTGCTTTGCTCAATGCAATGGCGCGTTCTACGCTTAATGCCAATACCGTGAGTAATAATGTTTGAATTACCGGTACAATTATGCCGCCTTTGTAGATCGTTCCCAAAAGATTTCCTTGCAGTGGATGGTTATTCGGGTCGTTGTTCATAAAATTGGCAGGATTACCGTACACATATTCGTAAATTACGACTGCCAATATAAAACATAAAATGATGATGGGGAAAGCTGAAATGCCAATGCGTTTCTTTCCGGTTTTGGATTTGGATTTTTTCATGATGTTAAATTTTTAAATTTTTTATTTTTGTTAATTGTTTAATTTATCATTTAGTGTCGTGAATGTATTTGTGAAAAAACGCGTCAAAGTTATGGATTTTTTTTTAAACTCCAAAAATAATTATAAATATTTTTTGTTGCAGTTGTAAAATACTTATTTTTAGGAATATCACAACCATATCAAATTTTGCCGCCTCGCAATTTCGCTTGCCGGCAGGCTGCCTTTGGTGATAGCCACTTCGCGGATAGCGCCCAAATAATATTGCATTTGCCGGTTGCCGATAAACAAATTCCCTGCAGATGCTTTATACGGAGCCTGCAATTGGAAATAGCCTGTTTGCACGCCATTGACAAAAATACTTAACAAATTACCATCGACAACCGTTACAATATAATTTTGCCGGTTCGGTTCAACCGGTATCGGATAAATCAGATTACCCATGACAAAGCCATAAGCGCTACCGGTGCTATCGGCACAAAGGATAGAGAAGCCTGTGCTGTCGGTCTGGTTACTTACCAATACCGGATAGTTCAGCAGTTGCGGCTGCGCATCGAATACTACTTCCACCGAAAAATCCGTTCCAAGTTCGACAGGCGCTTGCCCGGAAGCATAATCCCGCCGTTTGTTTAATCCGGTGGTGTCGTCTTGAAATACTTCATAGAAAACCTGCTGCTGCGCGTCCTGTTTTAATACCGGTTGGTAATTTTCCTGCCGCTCCCTTTTTGTAAGTAAATACATAGAACCGTTCGTTTTTTCGATGTGATAGGATGCCGCCACTGCTGCATAAATATTCCGAAAATGCGAAGAGTAGAATTGATAAAAACAATCTTTCGGCTCTATGAAAACCTTAAACGAAGAATCTCTTACCACCTGTTCGTACCGGATACGTTCACTATCGAACAGTATTTCCGTAAGTCCCGGTTGCGCGCCCGAGCGGGTTTGGCTGGCGCAAAAATACAGCCCGTCAGTAGCAGGGCTGGAGAGTATAATCACTTTTTCGTTACGGTTGGTATGTTCCCTGATAAAATGTTGATTATTCTTAATTGTTTTTTCCGTTTCGGCTTGTTGTTGTTGGGCAGGGGCGTCGTTCAATAAATCTTTTATTTTACCTGTATTGGCAAACAACTCCACCGCTGAAAAAGCAAGAATAAATACACCCAATCCAAATAGCAGGCGCAAGGGAAAAAGTTTTGCGTTTTTTACAATATTCCACAATTCGTCGCACAACAGGCAGAGCGTTATAAAAGCAGGCGTCAAAAGAGGAAGGATATTCCCATTATGACTTCTGCCCCTATAATATATAAACAATCCGCAACCCAAGACAGACAACAGGAATATGGCACAGGATTTAGGCGTAATGGTCTTTTTTAACAACATTTTAATGGAATATGTGAAACCAATGACATAAATTAATAATACCAAATTCCAAGGATGGATAAACGGCATGGGAAATGAGCCATAGCCCATACTGCTAAATCCAACCAACATTTTAAATTCACTGACGAAATCAGGAAAATGTCCGTAATCCCACTTGATGATTAGCCCATAACCGATAATGACTACTATAAAAGTACATACAGACACAAGAATATGCTTTACCAATTTTAATCCTGTAAATTTTATTCCTGTTTCGGTTGTACTGTAAAAATGCATGTACAATAGCAAGGCTATCCAACTTACAAAGCTAATCAATCCCATTTCGGGATTCCATAATATCAGCAGCGATGAAATCAATGGCGCGGCATAGTATAGTATTTTATTTTTATTGTTTATATAAAATGCTGCCATGAACAATAACGTGCTGAACGTTAAAAACCGTATAGGGTATTGTGAAAAGCGGGCGTCAAAATGGCTCATTAGTAAAGTGCTTAGGTACGGCAAAAACAAAATAGAAGCGCAACCGAAGAAGAAAAGCAATTTGTTTTTAATAAATTTATTTAAAAAAAACGCTTGGAACATGAAGCAACATCCCAACAATACCGCCATAACTAACGAAAAATTATATACATTCAACCCAATGATTTTAAACAATGGGTGTAACAGTTGCGGATATAATCCGTAATTATTGCGAAGTTCATCAACTAACATAGCGCCACCGCCATTAACCTGCGATTGGGAATAAAAGACTACATTAAAATCAAACTTATTTTCCCAAGTATACGGAAAGTCAAAGGTCATCATTGGAATAATAACCGCTAAAGTAAAAAACACCAAGAGCGTCCATGTTCCCCTATTTAAAAACCGCTGTACTTTTTTCGATACATCCCATTTCATGCGCTTGAACAAACCGAAACCCATCCACAAAATCAGCGGGAATAAAATCAATAAATAAACTAAAAAATACCGATGAAGAAATAGTTGGTAAAAATAATAGTCGAAATTAGACTTCGCTACAAAGTCCAGTTCAAACTCCGGTGCGGTATGGAACGGATTATCGGCAGAAAAACCTGCATACCCCAATACGATAACCGCCAACAATGCCCCCACTGTAACAGGTGCAAAAAATAACTTGTGCGAAAACAACACCGCCACAGTTGCCCGTTGGCTTAGCCAGTAATAGAACAATATAAACAGGGGAATGGTAACCAATCCGATTTCATACAGTAATGATTCTACTGGCTCCGGTCGTGCACCGAACAGTGGAACGAGCTTCTTTGTGTTTTCTAAAATAGTTTCCACATCCGGCGTGTAAAACGTTGTTACGAGCAATGCCAAAAGGATAAATGAAGCAATAGACGCTACAATTACGCAAACCCACCGGGCATATTCTTCTTTCACCGCAGTGATGTTCGGCGAACTCGTGTGTTTGGGTATTGGTTTTACAAGGTGTTTGGCGGTTGTTTTTGCAATAGTTTTTTTCACGGTTAAATGGTATTTAAACGCTTCCCGGAAATACAAATAAAAAATCGTGAACTTATTTTTATCTGTTCTTGAGGTTTTAGCCGACCTGACTCCCAAATAAATAAAGCTCACGATTATTCGTGAGCGCTACTTTATTTCCGGGAGTTCTAAAATGGCTAAATTCAAGAACAGAAACCAAAGCTAACGCTTTTAATGTATTTCAAAGAGCGCAAAGTTGTCGCAAAGATACTTTATTTTTTAAATATGCAACTGTAATTGCCTATCGTCAGGAAAGTTTTCTTTTCCGGGAAGAATATGCCCAAGTAACCGTATTGGATTATTTTTTGTATTTTTGTACACATTCAATAAACAAACAAATGAAAGCAATCACAGCTACTAATTTTCATTTTCCGAAACAGACGGCAAAGTATGTGGGCAAGGTGCGCGATGTATATACCATTGACCAGAAGTATTTGGTGATGATTGCAACCGACCGTATTTCTGCATTCGATGTAGTGCTGCCGGAAGGCATTCCTTACAAGGGGCAAGTGCTGAACCAGATTGCCGCGAAATTCCTCGCAGCGACGGAAGATATTG
>JAIRLT010000158.1 GCA_031259225.1 Prevotellaceae bacterium | reverse complement strand
TGTTTGATTGAGAAAGCAATTGTACCTTTGTACTCGAAAATAGGAATATTTTCTAATGGGTTAAATTTTAGGTTAGGTTAAAGGCGGACAGGGATTAAATCCCTGTTTCGTTTTTTATATTAGCCGGTGCAACTTCATAAAAAGAACACCCACAGTTCCCTCCTGCACATTCCGCAGTACAACAAGGTAAAGCATATGTTGAAAAATTCCGTGTAATTCGCTTAAATAAAAATGGAGAATGGGCTGGCGCACCAGCCCATTCTCCACTTTCGACTAAATTAGTCACACTATTCTATCTTCGCCTGTCGCGGGAGCCGTGTCCTCCACCGCCGCGGCGGTCGCGGTCGCGGTTGCCGGAGGGACGTTGCCGGCGTTCCGGCTCTACATAGCCTTCGGGCTTTTCCTGCAATGCGCGGATAGAGAGGCGCAGTTTCCCGGTGCGTTCGTCCACTTCCAGTAATTTTACGGTTACTTCATCGCCGGAATGCACGAGGTCTTCCACCTTGGCGGTCTTCTTCCACGCCATTTCCGAGATATGCAGCAGTCCTTCCTTGCCGGGAAGTATTTCGACAAATGCGCCGAATTCCAAAATAGAAGTTACTTTTCCGGTATATACCGCGCCGACTTCGGGAATGGTAGTGATGCCTTTTATCCAGTTCAAAGCGGCGTCAATGCCTTCTTTCGAGGTGCCGAATATTTCCACAATACCGTTTTCGCCTTCTTCGGTAATGGTGATTGTGGTATCGGTTACTTTCTGGATTTCCTGTATCACCTTTCCGCCGGTGCCGATGACAGCGCCGATAAAGTCTTTCGGAATAATGATTTGTTCGATACGCGGCACATGCGGCTTAAATTCGGGACGCGGCGTGCTGAGGGTTTTCAGCATTTCGCCCATGATGTGCAAGCGACCTTGCCGGGCTTGTTCCAGCGCCTGTTCCAGCACTTCATAGGGCAGCCCGTCCACCTTGATGTCCATTTGCGTGGCGGTGATGCCGTCTTTGGTGCCGGTTACTTTGAAGTCCATATCGCCGAGGTGGTCTTCGTCGCCGAGGATGTCGGACAATACGGCGTATTTTTTCGTTTTGCTGTCGGTAATCAAGCCCATGGCAATACCCGACACCGGTTTCTTGAGTTGTATGCCGGCATCCATGAGCGCCAGCGTGCCTGCGCATACCGTCGCCATGGATGACGAGCCGTTTGATTCCAGAATATCGGACACCACGCGTACGGCATAGGGATTTTCTTCGTCTATGGGTACCATTGGTTTCAACGCCCGCCATGCCAGGTTTCCATGCCCTACTTCGCGGCGGCTGGTTCCGCGCATAGGTCGGGCTTCGCCGGTGGAGAAAGGCGGGAAGTTATAGTGCAATACAAATTGCTGCGTATCCTGCACCAACACGTCGTCCACTTCCTTTTGGTCGAGCTTGGTGCCCAGCGTTACGGTAGTCAGCGATTGTGTTTCGCCGCGGGTAAAGACAGCCGAACCATGCGCTGCCGGCAGGTAATCTACTTCGCACCATATCGGGCGGATTTGCGTGGTGTTGCGACCGTCCAGACGGATGCCTTCATCCAAAATCATGTTCCGCATGGCTTCTTTTTCTACCGCATGATAGTAGCGGTCTATCATTGCCTGCTTTTCTTCGCGTTCTTCTTCGGGAATGGTTTCGATGAACTGTTCTTTCAGTGCGTCGAAAGCGTCGCTGCGTTCGTGTTTTGCCGTATTCGATTTGGCAATGGCATAGCATTTATCATAACAAAAATGCTGCACGGCAGCGCGTAATTCTTCGTCGTTGGTTTCGTGGCAATAGGTTCGTTTTTGTTCTTTGCCCGTTTCTTTGCTCAATTCCATTTGCATGGCGCAATGTTTCTTGATTTCGGCGTGTGCGAATTTAATAGCTTCGAGCATGTCGTGTTCGCTCACTTCCTTCATTTCGCCTTCCACCATCATAATGTTGTCATAGGTAGCGGCGACGATGATGTCAATATCGGCTTGTTCCACTTCCGAATAATTCGGGTTTATTTTCAATTCGCCGTTGATACGCGCCACGCGCACTTCGGAAATAGGTCCGCCAAACGGAATGTCGCTCACGGAAAGGGCTGCCGAAGCTGCCAATCCTGCGAGGGCGTCAGGCATGATATCTTTATCAGCCGAAATGAGGTTTACCACCACATATACTTCTGCGTGGAAATCCTCGGGGAACAGGGGGCGCAGCGCACGGTCGATAAGGCGCGCCACCAGCACTTCATAATCACTGGCGCGTCCTTCGCGTTTCATAAACCCGCCCGGATAACGACCTGCCGCCGCATACTTTTCTTTGTACTCCACTTGCAATGGCATGAAGTCTACATCTTCTTTCGCCTCTTTTGCGCAAGTTACCGCTGCCAGCAACATGGTGTTGCCCATTTTCACTACCACTGAACCGTCGGCTTGTTTTGCCAGTTTCCCGGTTTCAATTTCAATCGTTCTGCCATCACTCAGTTCGATGGTCTTTTTTATAATATTCATATTTCTTTGTTACTCCCCGCCGCTCCCAATGAGCAGTTTTTATTTATATTTCATCATCTACCTGCGCTCCCCGGGAAGTTTTTTGGAGCGCCGGTAAAAAGCAAAAAGGCAATTTGCCCGGATTGCCTTTTTGTTGCATTTATTTTCGAAGGTTTAGAGCTTTTATTATTTCCCTGTATCGCTCAATGTCGCTTGCCTTGAGGTAATCCAGCAGGCGGCGGCGTTTACCGACTAATTTAAGGAGGGCGCGTTGGGTATTGTAATCCTTTTTATTGCCCTTCAGGTGGTCGGTAAGATGATTGATACGGTAGGAAAATAACGCTATCTGGCTCTCGGGAGAACCGGTGTCGGTATTAGACTTCCCGTACTGTCCGAAAATCTCTTGCTT
>JAIRLT010000148.1 GCA_031259225.1 Prevotellaceae bacterium | reverse complement strand
GCGCAGCACGCAGCAGTTTCCTCGACTCCGCTTCGCTTCGCTCGGAATGACGGCGTTGTGGGGCGGTAACATTCGTCCTCACCTCCGACCCCTCTCCTGAAGGCGAGGGGAGCAGCGCTCCGTAGCAGCGTCATTGCAGAGACGCAGGTTAATGTGCTAATGTGACTAATTGTTTAATGTGACTAATTGGCTGGTGCGCCAGCCCCTTTCACCCTTTACCTTGTACCCTTCACCCAAAAGTTGGCTGCAACAAAGAACTGCCGGTAAGAAAACTTACCGCCGGTTTTTTTTGAAATCTTGAAATCTTTGAATTTTTAAATCTTGAAATAGTTTAAAAGTGCTATCTTTGCATTTAATTTGGGTAGCACACAAGTTATTTTAATGAAAGTTTATATCAAACACGCCTTACTGCTAAAAATGAATTAATGAAGTTATAACTTGCTGTTTTATATAGGTTATATTCGAGAACAAAACACCAATGTTCCAACAAGAAACTAAAAAGTAATATAATAATAAATGTATCGTGGCATACAATGGATTAAATAGCGAAGAGGTTTTACAGTCGCGCGCCCTGCACGGGAGGAATGTCCTGACCCCTGCGCCGCGTAAACCGTGGTGGAAATTATTTTTGGAAAAGTTCAAAGACCCCATCATCCGGCTGCTGATGGCGGCGGCGGTCATTGCGCTGGTAGCCGCCCGCTTTGACCCCGGCAGTTCGTATGCCGAAGGACTGGGCATTTTGCTGGCGGTGTTTCTGGCGACGGCGCTTGCCTTTGTGAATGAATACAAAGCCGGCAGGGAATTTGATATCCTCAACCAGGTGAATAACGAGGCGGCGGTGAAAGTAATCCGCAACGGACGACCTGCCGAGATACCCAAGTGCGACGTGGTGGTAGGCGACATCGTGTTACTCGAACAGGGCGACGAAGCGCCTGCCGACGGCGACTTGCTCGAAGCGCTCGCCTTGTCGGTCAATGAATCGACGCTCAACGGCGAAACATTGCCGTCGCACAAAACGGCTGAACCGGCGGGCAGTTACGCTACGACTTATCCGCCCAACGTAGTGTTGCGCAGTACAACCATTGCCGAAGGGCAGGGCGTAATGCGGGTAACGGCGGTGGGCGATGCTACGGAAATCGGAAAAACTGCGCGTGAAGCCACCGGGACAAATAACGAAGAAACGCCGTTGAATAAACAGTTGCACCGGTTAAGCAAAATCATCGGGAAAACAGGTTTTGCCGTTGCCGCCGGTACTTTTGTGCTGCTGGTGGCGCGCGACGCCATCGCCGGCACGCCCTTTACATGGTCGTTGCCCACTTTCAGCCGGCTGCTTACTTATTTTATGGTGGCTGTTACGTTGATTGTCGTCGCCGTTCCCGAAGGGTTGGCTATGAGCGTTACCATGAGCCTTGCTTACAGCATGCGCCGCATGACGCGCACCAACAATCTGGTACGCCGGATGCACGCCTGCGAAACTATGGGCGCCACCACCGTTATCTGTACCGATAAAACCGGCACGCTCACGCAAAACCGCATGCGCGTACAGGCAGCGCATTTCTATGTATTGCATCATGCGCGTCCATACGTGATAGACGAAGAAAAACGCCTGCATCCGTTCGTCGCACTGGCTATTGCGGCAAACACCACTGCCCACCTCGACGAGGAAAGCGACGCCCCCCTCGGCAATCCGACGGAAGGCGCGCTGCTCTGCTGGTTGCGAAAACAGGACGCAGATTATCAAAAAATCCGCCGGGAGGTGACGATAGTAGAACGTTCGCTGTTTACGACCGAAAAGAAATATATGGCGACTCATATACAGTCCGCCGGCGGCGAACAGTTTATTTTTATCAAAGGTGCGCCGGAAATTATTCTGGAAAAATGTACGGCGGCAAGTATTCCCGAAACAACCCTGCACACGCTGCAAGGCTACCAGCAACACGCCATGCGTACGCTGGCTTTTGCCTACCGGAAAGCCCCCGCCAATCCTGAGGGAAAACTTGACGAACAACTGTTAAAAATGACGTTCCTCGGCTTTGTAGCCATTGCCGACCCGGTGCGCCCCGACGTAACCAATGCTATTAAAGACTGCTTGCGGGCAGGCATAGAAGTGAAAATAGTTACCGGCGACACGTCGGCGACTACTATCGAAATAGCGCGGCAAACAGGGCTCTGGGATAGCGCTGACGAAAACGGCGGGCGGCATATTACGGGCAGCGATTTTGCCGCCCTCCCCGACGACGAAGCGCGCCAAACAGCCGCACAGGTTAAAATCATGTCGCGTGCACGTCCGGGTGACAAACTTCGCATGGTAAAACTGCTGCAACAAACCGGGCAGGTGGTAGCCGTAACCGGCGACGGCACCAACGACGCGCCGGCGCTCAATTATGCCAATGTCGGGCTGGCGATGGGCTCGGGCACGTCGGTGGCGAAAAATGCCGGCGACATCATCCTGCTCGACGACTCATTCAACAGCATTGTAAACGCCGTGCGCTGGGGACGGTCGCTTTACCGCAATATTCAACGGTTCGTACAATTCCAACTGACCATAAACGTGCTGGCATTATTAGTAGTTTTTATCGGACCGCTGATGGGGGTGCACTTGCCCCTGACGGTAACGCAAATGTTGTGGGTAAATATTATCATGGATACGTTTGCCGCCCTCGCCCTCGCGACCGAGCCGCCCGGCAAGGGACTGATGAACCGCCCGCCGCGCCGTACGTCGGACTTCATCATCACCCGCCCGATGGCAAGGGCTATTTTCTCGCAAGCCGGCATTTTTCTCGCGGTATTATTGGGATTACTGGGGTATTTCCATTACACCGGAGAGGAACTCACGCTGTATGAACAGTCGGTATTCTTTACTGTGTTCGTGCTGTTGCAATTTTGGAATTTGTTCAACGCGCGTTGTACCGGCGTAACGGCGTCTGCGTTCCATAACCTGAAAAACAGTAAACCGTTTATAACTATTGCAGCGTTGATATTCGTCCTGCAAATAGTCATCGTGCAATGGGGCGGTGAAGTTTTCCGCACCACTCCCCTACTCTTCCGCGACTGGCTGGCAATTACCGGCGGCACGTCGCTCGTGCTGTGGATCGGCGAATGGTGGCGGTGGCGGAAAAGAAGAAGCGGGTGAAATGCCCGTCGGGCAGTGAAAGGGCTTCGCTTGATTACTCGTTCCTATATTTAATTGCAATTAAAGAATCCCGTTGTTGTTTCATCCTCTTTGTGGACATGCCGATTGCCTGCCGGCGTTTGTCTAAATTAGCCACATCCCAAATTTCCTCGTCGCCGATATTCGAGTATATTCCATATATAAACCTGTCTTTATTTGTTTTCATCCGGCAACGGCTATCTACAAAACTCCCTAAAATGTCAGGACTGCATTCTCCTTTTTCTATGAAATTAAGTAAAGCAGGGGGAAAATAAGTTGTATCGCTAAAGTGCATTAACAAGGCATCTATTCCACTCCACCACAAAGTGTTTTTGTAACCAATTAACCGCTGTCCCGGATAGCCGTGCGTTTCAAAAATTTCTTTAATCCGTGCTTCATGCACCGCATCCGTAGCTTGTTGTTGTATAAAATCTTCTTCCGTTTGATTTTCTTTCTTTTTTCTAACTACTTGGTCATTTTTAGTTATAGTCTTTAGTTCCTTTACTAATAGCGTATCTACTTTGCTGTAAAATTCATTACTGGCATTGGTTAATTGTTGTTTCAAACTGTTCCAGTCCGTATATGCGCTTAGCGCCGGAAAATAATCCCTCTTTTCAAACCATTCGGGAAGATAACCATAATCGCTTACCAGCAGCGTAATGTATTGTATTGCTTTCTCAAAATAATTCCGTTCGCTTAATAATTCTATATAGTTACTTATTTCATAGTACATGGGCTGTTGAATTAACGGGCACAACTTTTCCGCCTGGCTGACTTTTTGATAGGCTAACTCTCTGTCGCCGGACAGATAGGCAATATCCGCCTCGTAAATCAGTTGGTAATAGCCGGAAGAAATATAATTACAACCGGGCTGCGCCGGCGTATTACTTATACATAATACACCGCATAACAAAAGGTATAATACTTGTTTTTTCATGTTCCCTATATTAAAAATTTTATTCTACAAGACAAAAGGAGTATCCGGATTTTAAAACTTCGCCAAAGTTAATTATTTTTTTATACCTAATCGAAAAAAACGTAGAATAGTTTATTCCGTCCGGAAGTCCGGAGGCTTCCACCGGAAAGACAATATGCTCTTCGGGAAGGACAATATGCTCTTCGGGGAGGACAATATACTCTTCGGGAAGGACAATATGCTCTTCGGGGAAGACAATATGCTCTTCGGGGAAGACAATATGCTCTTCGGGGAAGACAATATGCTCTTCGGGAAGGACAATATGCTCTTCGGGATGGACAAAATACTCCATTCGGAGGACAAAATGCTCCATTTGGAAGACAAAAT
>JAIRLT010000055.1 GCA_031259225.1 Prevotellaceae bacterium | reverse complement strand
TTGAAATCTTAATTTTTTGAATTTTTAAATCTTTAAATTATAAATTTTATGGCAAAAGAAATTAAACTCAGTTTACTTTATCGCGACATGTGGCAATCGTCCGGCAAGTATGTGCCGCGCGTAGACCAATTAAAACAAATAGCGCCGGTGATTATCGACATGGGCTGCTTTGCGCGTGTCGAAACCAATGGCGGGGCGTTTGAACAGGTTAATTTGCTGTTCGGCGAAAATCCCAATAAGGCGGTGCGCGAATGGACGGCGCCGTTCAATAAAGCCGGTATCCAGACGCATATGCTGGAGCGTGCGCTCAATGCATTGCGCATGAACCCCGTTCCTGCCGACGTGCGCCGGTTGATGTTCAAGGTGAAGAAAGCGCAAGGCACCAATATTGCGCGTTCTTTCTGCGGACTGAACGACCCGCGCAATTTGCGTCCTTCGATTGAATATGCCAAAGCGGCGGGTATGATTGCGCAGGCGGCGATGAGTATTACTTACGGGCAGGTTTTTACGGTAGATTATTATGTGAACCTTGCCGATAAATTAGTGGAGTTCGGCGCGGACGAGATTTGTTTGAAAGATATGGCGGGCATTGGTCGTCCGGCGTTTTTGGGGAAAATAGTAAAAACGATAAAGGAACGTCATCCGCAAACGGTTGTTCAGTACCATGGGCATTCGGGACCCGGTTTCTCGGTGGCTTCGATGCTGGAAGTAGCGCGCGCCGGCGTGGATTATATCGATGTGGCTATGGAGCCACTGTCGTGGGGCATGGTGCATCCCGATGTGATTACCATCCGCGCTATGTTGAAGGACGCCGGCTTCCTTGTCGCCGACCTCAACATGAATGCCTACATGGAAGCGCGCCGTTTGACGCAAACATTTATCGACGATTTCCTGGGATATTTTATTGACCCGTCGAATAAACAGATGTCGTCATTGCTGGTGGGCTGCGGCTTGCCGGGCGGCATGATGGGTTCCATGATGGCTGACCTGCGCGGCATGCACAGCGCCATCAACGCTGCGCTGCGCCAGAATAACAAAAAGGAAGTATCGCTGAATGACCTTGTGGTGCAACTGTTCCAAGAGGTCGAATATGTTTGGCCGAAATTGGGTTGCCCGCCGTTGGTAACGCCCTTCAGTCAATATGTGAAAAATATTGCACTGATGAATATCCTCTTCATGGCGCAGGGGAAGCCGCGTTTTGCAACCATTGATAAGGATAGCTGGAATATGATACTGGGGAAAATGGGTAAACTTCCCGGTGAGCTGTCGCCGGAAATTGTGGAACTTGCCAAACAAAACAATATGGAGTTTTATACCGGCGACCCGCAAGCCCCCTATCCCGACGCATTGGATGACTACCGCAAAGAGATGAAAGAAAATAACTGGGATACCGGAAAAGACGATGAAGAATTATTTGAACTGGCAATGCACGACCGCCAATACCGCGATTACAAGTCGGGCGTGGCGAAAGAGCGTTTTGAGAAAGAGCTGGAGCAAGCCCGCGAAAAAGCCGGCGCACCGATTGTCGTAACGCGCCCGGTAGTGGAAGTTCCGAAATTTGATGCGGCAAAAATCAGGGAAGTCTATCCTGCGGCGCAGCCGGTGCAATCGCCCGCCAAAGGACAAATCCTCTGGCAATATGATGTAGCAGATACCTCCACTGCGCCGGTTATCGGAACGGCTTTCCAAAAAGGGCAAACCTTGTGCTTTGTGCAAACCTACTACGGCATGGAACCTGTGGTCGCGCTTGCCGGCGGCAAGGTCGTGCAAATCGAAACCAAACAGGGCGACAAAGTCGAGAAAAACCAAGTGATAGCGTTTCTTGCATAATTGTCCCGGTTTTATAACTTTGCATTATGTTTTACAGACGGAAAATATTATTGGCTTTGTTGCAATTATTCGACGATAGATTAGAAAAGATTAAATTGCAAAAATTGTTATTCCTTTTTACCCAACAGCAAACAAAGGGGGAATATGATTTTGTCCCTTATAAATTCGGCTGCTATTCCTTTTCCGCCAATGCCGATTTGACCGCTATGGTGCAAAAAGGTATCTTGTCGGAAACAGCAAGCCGGTTTATTTTGAACGATAAAACCGATTATCTGCGAACATTAAAAGACGAAGACAAAAAACAGCTACAAGAAATTAAAACATTTTATGGGAAAATGGATAACAAGGCACTAATGAAATACACCTATATCCATTACCCCTATTGGGCAATCAACAGTACGGCTGCTGAAAATATCCTTTCGGCTTCGGAGTTGGAAAAGGTGTCGAAAAGCAGACCGGTATCCAATAAAACCATTTTATTTACCATTGGTTATGAGGGTATCTCTTTGGAAGAATATCTCAACCGGTTGGTGAGAAATGATATAAAACTGTTGGTGGATGTACGCAACAATCCGCTTAGTATGAAATATGGTTTTAGTAAAAGCCAATTAAGCCGCTATTGTGAAACGTTGGGAATACAATATATCCATTTCCGGGAAGTAGGCATACAATCGGAACAACGGAAACAATTAAAAACACAGGCTGATTATGATAATCTTTTTGCGACATACAGAACCACTATCCTAAGAAACACACAAGCTACCCAAAATACTGTCTTTGATTTGCTCAAACGCCATCAACGTATTGCACTGGCTTGTTTTGAAGCAAATATCGACCAATGCCACCGTAAACATTTGGCGGAAGCAATTGTCCGGCTTCCCGGATTTTGTTATGAGCTAAAACATATCTAATATGGCTTTGACAAAAGTGCTGATAACAGTAAAGACATACCCGACCATTTCTTCCAAATACGAGGAATTGGTTTGCACGGCAGGATTTCGGGAAAATGGAACTTGGATACGGATTTATCCTGTTCAATTTCGTAAAAAATCCTACAATGAACAATACAAAAAATACGATTGGGTAGAACTGGATTTAGTAAAAAACGATAGCGATTTCAGACCGGAGAGCTATAGACCTTGTTCTTTTGACAGCAAAATAAAAATATTGGGACATATCAATACTGCTAACAATTGGGCAGAACGAAAAAAAATCATTTTAGGTAAAATATATCGCAATTTGCCGGAACTTATTGCAGAGGCTCACGATAAAAACAGTTGTACTTCCTTAGCTGTCTTCAAGCCGGCGGAAATATTGGATTTTACCATTGAGCCGGTTGAACGGGAGTGGAACGAGGCAAAATTAGCAAAATTGGAAGCCGAGCGTTTGCAAGGTAATTTGTTTGAACAACCGGAAAATCCGTTTAAGGTGGTTCGAAAGTTGCCCTACCGGTTTTCTTATATTTTCAAAGATAATCAGGCAAAACAAAGTCAATTGATGATTGAGGATTGGGAAATAGGACAGTTGTATTGGAACTGCCTTGCTAAACATAAAGGCGATGAAAACAAGGCTTGCGAAGATATACGCAAAAAATATTTTAATGATTTTGCAAAAACAAAAGACCTCTATTTGTTTTTAGGAACCGCACAATTACATCATTTTGTATCCAGAAACCCTTTTATGATTATCGGAACGTTTCATCCGAAAAGGGAATTGCAAGGAAGTTTATTTTGATAACAGCACGCGAAAGCACCACTTCCGTTACGGTGCCTTCATTGCTGCTTGCCGTTTCGCAATTTCAACGGCAGACAGCCCCCTGCCGATAATAGATACTTCGCGGATAGCGCCTACATAATATTGCATTTGCCGGTTACCGATAAACAGGTTTCCGGCAGATCCTTTATAAGGCGCTGCCAATTGGAAACTGCCCGTTTGGACGCCGTTGGCAAAAGTATTTAACCGGTCGCCGGTCACAACTGCTGCAATATAATTCTGCCGGTGCTGTTCGACCGGTATCGGATAAATCAGGTTGCCCATAACGAAGCCATAGACGCTGCCGGTGGTATCGGCGCAAAGAATAGAAAAGCCGGCGCTGTCGGTCTGGTTGCTTACCAATACCGGATAGTTCAGCAGTTGCGGCTGTGCGTCGAACACTATTTCGACTGAAAAATCCGTCCCAAGTTCGATAGGCGCTTGCCCGGAAGCATAATCCCGCCGTTTGTTTAATCCGGTGGTGTCATCGGGGAATACTTCGTAAAAAATTTGTTGTTGCCCGTCCTGTGGTAATAACGGCTGATAGCCGGGGTTCATAGCCCTTTTTGTAAGTAAATACATAGAACCGTTGGTTTTTTCGATATGGTAGGACGCGGCGACTGCTGCATAAATATTCCGGAAAAGTAGGGAATAATATTGGGAAAAAGTATTTGTCTCCAAGAAAACCTTGAACAAAGAATCCCTTACAATTTGTTCGTACCGGCTGCGTTCGCTGTGGTACAACATTTCCGTAAAACTTGGTTGCGCGCCCGAACGGGTTTGGCTGGCGCAAAAATACATCGCTTCGGTAGTAGGACCGGTAAATAGAATTATCTTTTCCTTGCGGTTGGTATGTTCCCTGATAAAATGTTGGTTATTCTTAATAGTTTTTTCTGTTTCGGCTTGTTGTTGTTGAGTAGGGGCGTCGTTCAATAAAGCTTTGATTTTATCTTTGTCGGCAAACAACTCCACTGTCGAAAAAGCGAGTACAAACACGCCCAGTCCAAACAGCAAGCGCAGGGGAAAAAGTTTGGTGTTTTTTACAATATTCCACAATTCGTCGCACAGCAGGCAGAGCGATATAAGGGCAGGACTTATAATAGGCAAGAGAGGTAGATTGTGACTTCTGCCCCTGTAATACATGAACAGTCCACATCCTAATACAGATAATAGGAATATGGCGCAGGCTTTGGGTGTAATATTCTTTTTCAGTAACATTTTAATAGCATACGTAAAGCCGATGATATAGACTAATATTATCAAATTCCATGGATGAACAGGCGACATAGGCAATGAACCAACGCCCAAATAGCCAAACCCGGCTGCTACCCTCAGGGCGCTGACAAAATCTGGGAAATGCCCGTAACTCCACCGGATGATTAGCCCGTAGCTGGTTATGACTACTACAAAAGCACACAACGGCACAAGAATATGTTTTACCAATTTCAATCCTGTAAATTTTATTCCCGTTTCAGTCGTATGGTAAAAGTGCATATACAACAACAGCGCTATCCAACTTATAAAGCTAACCAGCCCCATTTCCGGGTTCCATAATATCAACAGGGAAGAAATAACGGGCGCAATATAGTATAACAGTTTATTTTTATTATTTATGTAAAATGCCGCCATGAACAATAGGGTACTAAACGTCAGAAAACGTATGGGAAAAAATGGAAACATGGCGTTAAAATTGCCCTTGAACGATATGCTTAGGAAAGGCAAAAACACAATGGAAGCGCAACCGAAAAGGAAAAACAGTTTATTCTTAAGAAATTTATTCAGAAAAAATGCTTGGAAAACGAAACAACACCCTAATAATAATGCCATAATGAACGAAAAATTATATACATTCAATCCCGTGAATTTAAACAACGGATACAACAATTGCGGGTACAGCCCGTAATTATTGTGAAGCTCGTCAAGTAGCATGGCGCCGCCGCCGTAGACCTGTGTCTGGGCATAAAAAACAGTATTAAAATCATGTTTATTTTCCCAAGTATACGGAAATTCAAAAGTCATCAGTGGAATAATTACTGTGAAAATAAAAAACAACAAGAGCGCCCAAGTGGTCACACTCAAAAACCGCTGTACTTTTTTCGATACATCCCATTTCATGCGCTTAAAAAGACTGAAACCAATCCCCAAAATAAGCGGAAACAAAATCAATAAATAAACAAAAAAATAACGATGCAGGAACAATTGGTGAAAATAAAAGTCAAAATTAGACGCTGCCGTAAAGTCCAATGAAAATTCCGGCGCGGCGTGAAATGGGTTATCGGCGGAAAAACCTAAATATAACCATACAATAACTGCTAATACAACCACTGTTGTAACAGGCGCAAAAAATAACTTGTGTGAAAACAGCGCAGCTATCGCTGCCCGTTGGCTTATCCAGTAATAGAAAAGGATAAATACAGGAATACTAATCAATCCGACTATAAACAGTAGCGATTCCACGGGCTCCGGTCGGACATTTATTCCTAAGGTATGAAATGTAATTTTAGATAGCTCTGCTGTTAATGCTTCCATATCCGGCGTGTAAAACGTGGTTATAAACAATGCCAAAAGGATGAACGAAGCAATAGACGCCACGATTACGCAAACCCACCGTGCATATTCTTCTTTCACCGCCGTGAGGTTGGGTGCGTTCGTGGGTTTGGGTATGGGTTTTACAGGATGTTTGGCGGTTGTTTTTACAATTGTTTTTTTCATAATTAAAGTGTTTTAAATGTTGTTTCCCGGAAATACAAACAAAAAAATCGTGAACTTTTTTATCTGTTCTTGAGGTTTTAGCCGACCTGACTCCCAAATAAATAAAGCCCACGATGACTCGTGAGCGTTACTTTATTCCCGGGAGTTCTAAAATGGCTAAATTCAAGAACAGGAACTAAAGCTAACGCTTTAGATTGTATTTCAACGAGCATAAAGCTGTTGCAAAGGTAAAAAAAATTTAGAGTATATAATAGTGATTAGTGGTTAGTAGGCTGGCGCGCCGGCTAATTCATAACTCCTAATTCTCTAAAAATACCACAAATATGGTATTGCACCTTCGCAAAAGTCGCCTTACCTTTGCACCTGCAAATTTATATATGCAAGTAGTCATTAGCCGGGGATTATAGGGAACAACACTAAAAAAACAATAAAACTAAAAAACATCCGGCAAAATACCCGGCAAAATACCCGGATGTTTTTTTAAAAGTAAAATGGATGAGCCCCCCCCTGTTTATTCAGGCGATGTTGGTAAATAGAATATATTTTTTAGATATAACCCATAAAAATTAATGTTGAATTAAGAAAATAATATCGTTTTATTTACATTTTGTGGTGTTTTTGTTTTTAACTTTGCCCCAGATATCCGTCCGGTTTTAATTTTAACTTAGTCAGTCAAAATTGGCACACGGCTCAGACTCACGGTCAGCGGATTAGCAAAGTTAAAAAAACAACAGAACGAATTAGAGGAAAAAAGCGGGAAAAAACGCGCAAAGGGAAAATGACGGTAATTATAAGAAAAACCTAATAAATTCAACAATTGTAGACGGAATAAGAGCGGATGAAAAAAGGGATGAAAGGTGGTTTTTTTACAAAAAAAAATTACCGGCAAACAGTAAAATAAGTTGAATACCAATAATAAATGCAAGAATTGCAATATAAAGGACGAATGAAGTAGCCTTCAAAAAAAGGAACTGAAAATAAATAATTTAATGAAAATTTTGACTGACTAAGTCAAAATTAAAGGATCAAACAAATATAATTAAAAATCAACGCTTATGAAAAAAATCACATTGTTTTTACTAAGTTTGGTATTTGCAGGCGTTAATGCGCTGTGGGCGCAGGACGTGCAAATATCGGGAATTGTAACCGACGCCGCCGACGGGCAGCCGTTGCCGGGCGTATCGGTAGTAGTAAAAGGTGCGCAGGTAAGCACCTTGACCGGCGTGGACGGTCGTTATACACTTAACGTACCTGCCGGCGCCACGCTGGTATTCTCGTTTGTGGGAATGAAAACGCACGAACAGGCAGTCGGCGGTCGTACCGTCATTAACGTGGCGCTCGAAAGCGACGCCGTAACGCTAAGCGACGTAGTGGTAGTAGCCTACGGCACCACCACCAAAGAGCGCTTTACCGGCTCGGTGGCGGTGTTGAAAAACGAGAAATTGGTGAAAGGCGAAACCTCCAACGTGACCAAATCGCTGGAAGGCGCCGTAGCCGGCGTGCAAACGGCGAGTTCCACAGGGCAGCCGGGCAGCAGCGCCAACATTCGCGTGCGCGGCTTGGGCTCCATTTCGGCGAGTTCGGCGCCGCTGATTGTGGTGGACGGCGTGCCTTATGAAGGCTCGCTCAACACCATTGCACCGCAGGACATCGAAACCCTTAACGTGCTGAAAGACGCCGCCGCCACTTCCATGTACGGCGCGCGCGGCTCCAACGGCGTGCTGATGATTACCACCAAACGCGCTGAAACCGGCAAGGTGAAAATTAACTTTGAAGCCCGCGCAGGCGTGAACTCCCGCGGCGTGCCGGCTTACAACGTGGTAACCAACCCCGCCGATTTTTATGAATTAACATGGGAAGCCCAGCGGAACAACCTGCTGGAAGCCGGCACTGTTTATAATGTCGGGAAGATAGCCAGCAATGACCTTATTGGTGGCGCGCTGGGGCTGGGGTATAATATATATAAAGGTGTACCCGACGCCGAACTGGTAGACCCCGTAACCGGGAAAATCAACCCGGCGGCTACCGAAAAGAAGTGGAACGAGAGCTGGCTCACCGATCCCTTCAAAAACAAACTCCGGCAGGAATACAACCTCAACGTGAGCAGCGGCACGGAAAACACCAACGCCTATTTCTCGGCGGGTTACATCAACGACAAGGGATATATTGACAAGTCGGACTTTTCAAGGATAAACGTACGCGGGAAAATCGACCAGAAGTTTAAAGACTTCTTCAAGGCGGGCGTGAATGTGGCTTATGCCCAAACAAGTTCCAATGCGCCGGTTCCTTCGGGAGGCAGCACCGTTTATTCCAATGTTTTCTATTTCTCGCAAATCATCGCCCCGATTTACCCGGTTTACAAGTACGACTTGGGAACCGGCGACCCCATTTACAACGCCGACGGCTCGCACGCCTACGACTTCGGCTCGGGCAACTTTAAAAACGGCATTCGGAACGGTACGGAGGTGAACGGTAAGACCGTGACTGTGCCCAACCGCCCTTACGCAGCAGATCAAAACCCGCTCTATGCGTTGCAAAACGACTTCGACCATTCGGTAGCGGATAACCTGTCGTCGCGCGCCTACGTGGAGCTGAAATTCTTGGACGGCTTCACTTTCACCGCCAATATCGCCTACGACATATTTAATGTTACCTATAACGACTTCACCAACCCCTCTATCGGCAACGGTGCAACATACGGCGGTATCGGCAGCCGCTATAGCCAGCGCTATGCAGCCATCAACGCCAATCAGTTGTTGAACTACTCAAAAGAATTCGGCAAGCACAAAATTGATGTGCTGCTGGGGCATGAAATCAAAGCCGATGAGGAAATATATTTTGAAGGCTCGAAAATGCAATTCTTCGACCCCAACAACCCCGAACTGGGCAATGCCGGCTCCATGAGCGGGATGGACTCCTATACCGAAAAATACCGGCTCGAGGGCTTCCTATCCCGCGCCGAATACAGTTTTGACAACAAATACATGGTCTCGGGCAGCTTCCGCCGCGACGCCTCCTCAATATTCCACCCCGACGTGCGCTGGGGGAACTTCTGGAGCGTGGGCGCAGCTTGGCGCGTTAAGGAAGAAACCTTCCTTGCCGACATTGAGCAAATTGACAACCTCCGCCTGCGCGCCAGCTACGGCACACAGGGCAACGACGCCATTGTGGATGCCTACGGCAGCAGGTATTACAACCTCTACGTCGACCAGTATAACATCACTTCCGACGGCACCTACCCGTCGCCGGTGCTGGCGCTCAGGGGCGCGCCCGAACTGACGTGGGAAAAATCGAACAACCTCACCATCGGCTTCGAGTCGAAGTTCTTCAACAGGGTTACCCTGAATATCGACTACTTCATTAAGGAAACCAAAGACATGATTTACCAGAAACCGCTGCCCAGTTCATTGGGCGCGCCCTCGTGGGTGTGGGACAACCAGATTGACATGAAGAACACCGGCTGGGAATTTGACGTAAACGTGGATATCCTGAAAACCGCCGACATCTCGTGGAGCGTAGCTGCAAATATCACTACCCTGAAAAACGAACTCACTAAACTGCCCGCCGATAAAACCGACCCCGCAGGATACCGCGCCGGCAGCTATTGGCGGAAACTCGGCGGGACGCTCTACGACTTCTATCTCCCGCTCTCCGCAGGCGTGGACAAAACCACCGGGAAGGCGCTCTGGTATAAAGATGTAAAAGACGCCGACGGGAATATCACCGGCAGGGAAACCACCGATACCTATGCAGATGTTACCTATTATGAAATCGGCAAATCGGCGCTCCCCAACTTCTACGGCGGCTTCTCGACCGACGTTACCGCCTACGGCTTCGACCTGAGCATACAAACAGCCTTCCAGTCGGGCGGCTATGTGTATGACTCGTTCTACTCCGGCTTGATGCACGGCGGCGATGAGCCCGGCGCAAACTGGCACACCGACGCCTACAAGCGCTGGACGCCCTCGAACACCGACACCGACGTGCCGCGCCTCTCGGCAGGCGACCAGGATTTGAACGGTACATCCGACCGCTTCCTGATAAGCGCCTCGTATTTCAGCCTGAAAAATATTACGCTGGGCTACACGTTCCCAAGAAGCGTCATCGACAAGGTCAAACTCCGCACCCTGCGCATCTATGTGAGCGGCGATAACCTCGGATTACTGTCGGCGCGCAAAGGATTAGACCCGCGCCAGTCATTCACCGGGGCAACCGGCTACGGTGTATACTCTGCCTTGCGCACTGTGTCGTTCGGATTATCAATCGGTCTTTAACCTTTAAAAAAAATGAATATTATGAAGACAAATAAAATTATACTGTTATTATCTGTGGTGTTCGCAGGCGTCTCGTGCTCCGAAGAATTTTTTAACGTGGAGACCACCCAGAATGCCACCGCAGAAGCGGCAGCAAAAGCCGTCGATGCAGACCCCTCCAAAGTAGCCTCGTTTATCGACGCTATATACAACGTGCTCGTGCAATACGATTTGTACAGTACCAGCCATGATTCCTTTGGCTACATGGCTATCCTGCATGCCACCGACATGATGTCGGAAGACATTGTAATGAGCCCCCTGCACTGGTTTAACTACGACTACCTGCA
>JAIRLT010000040.1 GCA_031259225.1 Prevotellaceae bacterium | reverse complement strand
TAACCCAGCATGATGGATTTCGTGTCTTGAAATTTTGCGGATTTCTTACGCCAATAAATAAAGAGCATCAATAACGCTGCAAATATATTACTTTATTTTTTAATTCCAAATTTTATTTGCGTTTTTTAAATGATATAATAAAAAATAGGAGGAGGTATCTCCCCCCAATCTCCCCCCAGTCCACACCAAAGGAGAGATGTGGCGGCTGGCGCGCCAGCCAATTAGTCACATTAATCAATTAGTCATATTAGCACATTAAAAAGTTCCCTTAGTAGCAAGAGGGAAAGAATAGGAACAATACCCTTATTCCCTTATTCAACTGCGCCGTCATTCCGACCGGAGCACGCGAAGAATGAGCGTGCGGAGCGGAGGGATCTGCTGCATTATGCACCTGCTGCTTTGCATCACCCTGCGTTTGGGAACAGGTTCCTCCACTCCGCGGCTCGTGCCTCGCCGCTCCGGTCGGAATGACGGCGTTGTGGGGCAGTAGGCAGTGCTGGCGCGTCAGCCCCTTCACCCTTTACCTTGTACCCTTCACCCCAAAAGCTTGGTGCAACAAAGAACTGCCGGTAAGGAAACTTGCCGGCGGTTTTTTTTGAAATTGGGATTTCCCTACGGGTTCAGCAAATCGGTATGCCGGAAGTCGAGAATATCGTAGATGTACTCCAGCGCTGTGGCGGCGCGGCTTCCGGGATTTAATTCCAATGCTTTTTTGTAGGCGTTAATCGCATCGCCCCATTGTTGTTGCTGTTGGCAGGTCTTGCCCAATTGATAATACTCTTCTGCTGTTTTCATAACTATAGGCTTTTAGAATAGGATACTTAACGGTTTTAATTAACGTTTGGTTTTTAACTCTTAGCTAAACCAGTCCTGCAAATCCCATGAATGCAAGGGCGAGGATGCCGGCGGTAATGAGCGCTATCGGCGCGCCCCTGAACGCTTTCGGTACTTCCGCCAAATCCAGTTGTTCGCGGATGCCGGCAAAAAGGGTCATCGCCAAGCCGAAGCCGGCGGCGTATGCCACAGCAATCACCACGCTTTGCGCTAAATTCAGGTAGTGCGACGCCCCAAGGAATGTGAACTCCTTGCTCACGACCAGTATCGCCACGCCCAACACGGCACAGTTGGTAGTAATCAGCGGCAGGAAGATACCCAACGCCTGGTACAATGCCGGACTTATTTTTTTCAGGATAATCTCAACCATTTGCACCAATGCTGCAATGACCAGAATGAAACCAACGGTTTGCATAAATTCAATATGCAGCGGCACGAGTACGTAATATTGCAGCAAGTAAGTAAACAGCGTGGCAATAGCCATGACGAACATCACGGCGCCGGACATGCCTGCGGACGTACTCACCTTGTTGGACACGCCCAGGAAGGGGCATACGCCTAAAAACTGCGTCAGCAAAATATTATTGACGAAAACGGCGGAGATGATAATAAGGATATATTCCATAATCCTAATGTGATTAAATTCTTACCTTTTAATTTTATTAAACAGTACCAGCAAATAGCCCAGCACGATGAAAGCGCCGGGAGCCAGCACAAATACCGTAATGCCGCCGGAAGGCAGGAGCGGGTAGCCGAACAGTGCACCGCTGCCCAACAGTTCCCGCACCGCGCCAATGACCGTCAGCGAGAGGGTAAAACCCAACCCGACGCCAACGCCGTCGAGTGCGGAAGCCGCTATACTGTTTTTAGCGGCAAAAGTTTCAGCGCGCCCCAGCACAATACAATTGACGACAATGAGCGGAATAAATAAACCCAGTGTCTCATACAGCGCAGGCGTATAAGCCTGCATCAGTAATTGCAGTATGGTAACGAATGCCGCAATGATGACAATATAAGCGGGGATACGCACTTTGCCGGGAATTTGCGCCGCTACCGCCGCTATCGCCATATTGGAGAGGATAAGCACAAATAAAGTCGCCAGTCCCATGCCCATACCGTTCATTGCCGAAGTGGTCGTTCCCAACGTAGGACACATCCCAAGCAGCAACACGAACGTGGGATTTTCCTTTAAAATACCTTTAGTAATAAGCTTTAAATTCATAATTCTAAAATTTACTATTAACACGCCTACTGCCACTGCCCGCTGCCACTGCTTGCCGCTCTATACGCGCGTTCCACCGCATCGCAAAAAGCGCGGGAGCTGATGGTGGAAGCGGTAATCGCATCCACGTCGCCACCGTCTTTCCTGACGGCGAGTTTGAAGCTGTCCGGATGTTTCCCCTCGAACTGGACGCTGAAATGGCTTTTGCGCTTGTCGATTTTATCGCCAAGTCCGGGCGTTTCGGTATGGGATATGACGGCGGTGTTATAAATCGTCCCGTCGGGCAGGAAACCCACCATGAGCGTTATCAGTCCGCCAAAGCCTTTGGTACTCGCCGTTTCTACGGCTATGCCCACCAATATGCCGTCTTTCTTCGCAGGAAACAGGCGGAGCGTCCGACCGTCAACAGGCACTTCCTTGACTTCATCCGACGGGCTGTTGTCGAAGGGCGGCGTTACTTCCGCTATCGCTTTGTTGATTTTCGCGAGGCGTGCCGCTTCAACCGGTTTTTCGGTGAATACGTATACCGCACCCAATGCAGCGGCGGCAACAAACGTAATCACCAACAATGCGACGACCATGTTTTTTAATGACGATACTTTAGCCATGTTTCACCTCCTTGCTATAGCGTTTGGGTTTTGTATATTTATTGATAAGCGGCACGGCGGCGTTCATGATAAGAATGGCAAACGAAATACCTTCGGGATAACTGCCGAAAACGCGGATAAGCATTGTCAGCACGCCCACGCCCACGCCGAAAATAACCATTCCTTTCGGGTGCATCGGCGAGGTTACATAGTCGGTAGCCATGAACACGGCGCCCAGCAACACGCCGCCGGTAAGCAAATGAAACAGCGGGTCGATGAAGCGATCGGGGTTTGCCCACCATAAAATGCCGCCGAACGCCGCAACAGCCGCCAGTATCGTTACCGGGATATGGGGGCGTATCACGCGGCGAAAGAGCAGCCACGCAAAACCCGCCAACAGCGCGAGGGCGGATACTTCGCCGGCAGAGCCGCCTATGCGCCCGAACAGCAGTTCGAAGTAAGTAAAGTCGGCTTTGTCGAAAATTTGCTCCACCGTAAAACCATTACTTAATCCTTCTTTCAGGACGGCAAGCGGCGTAGCGCCGGTAACGGCGTCGGTAACGGCAAAACCGCGCGGAAGCGTCCAGTGGGTCATTTGCACAGGAAACGAAACCAGCAGGAAGACGCGCCCGGTCAATGCCGGGTTGAAAGGATTTTTTCCTATGCCGCCAAAGCTCATCTTAGCAATACCGATAGCCACGATACTTCCAATGATTACCAGCCACCACGGCACGCTGCCCGGCAGGTTCATAGCCAGCAGCAAGCCGGTAACCACCGCCGACAGGTCGCTTATTTGCGGCGGCGTACGCAGCAGGAATTTCTGGATAGCCCATTCCAGCGCCACGCACGAAACAATAGCTATTACCGCCACCCGCAGGGCGTCCCATCCGAAAAAATAAACCGATGCAGCAAATGCCGGCAGCAATGCTATAATCACGTCCCGCATCAGGCGGTGCGTCGTGTCGCTGCTATGCGCGTGCGGCGCGGGGGAAATCAAAAGCAGCCCGCGTTCCCTGTCCCTTGCAGGGGGAACGGCTGGCGGCGTATGGTTTGTATTATTCATAAATAAGTTATTTGCACATCCGTCATGTGGCTTGATTATTCTTATTTAATAAAATTCCTTTTGCTCCATCGGCGAGGTATTTTTTACCGTCAGCGGCAAGTATTTTCAGTTGACTACAAATTGTAGTCAACTCGCTTCCCTCTTTTTTTAAACGTGTTTTTAACACACTCCAGTATTTACGCGGAACGGGGCTTCCGGTCAATGCTTCTACCACATCCACGACAGAAAAATACCATTCTTCTTTGTCGTCGTTCCACACGGTACGCACCTTTTTCTCTTCAAATAACTGTATACTTTCTTTCATATTTTTTAATTATAAATCCATGTCCTGTTCTTTTCACCCTTTCACCCTTTCACCCTTTACCTTTTCACCCTTCACCTTTTCACCCTTCACCATTTCACCCTACACCTATTCACCCTTCACCCTTACTCCTAAACTTCCCCATGCGGATATGGTCGAGCAGGGGAATATACGCCGGGCAGGAATACAGGCAACAGCCGCATTCGATGCAATCATACACCCTGTTCGCTTTCAGTTCGCCGTACATGCCGCGCTGCGCAAGCTTTACCAGCAGGTAAGGCTCCAGTCCCATAGGGCAAGCCTTCACGCATTTTGCACAGCGGATACAGTTCGACGCCTCCTTGCGCCGCGCTTCCCGGTAAGGAATGAAGAGCAGGGCGGAGGTTACTTTCGTCGTCGGCGCCTCCAAATTCACTACGGCTTTGCCCATCATGGGACCGCCGCACACGATTTTCCCCGTGTCGCTGGGGACGCCGCCCGCCAGCACCGCCAGTTTCGACAACGGCGTGCCGACGCGCGCCAGCACGTTGATTTGGCGCGGCAACGATTTCCCGGTAATGGTAATACTGTTTTCAATTAACGGTTTATTCTTTTGCACCGCCTCGTACACCGCCAGCGCCGTGCCGACGTTCTGAATTACTACCCCCACATCCACCGGCAAGCCCATTGACGGCACTTGACGGCGTGTAACGGCGTCAATCAACTGCTTCTCGCCGCCCTGCGGATAACGCTTTTTCAGCGGGACAACCTGCAAACCGTACCCATTTGCCTGTATAATATTTTGCAGGCGCCGGATAGCGTCGGGTTTGTTGGTTTCGATGCCGATAAAGGCTTTCGACGCATGCAGGGCTTTTTTCAGCAACAATGCGCCGATGAGCGCCTGCTCGCCAAATTCCAGCATCACACGATGGTCGGACGCCAG
>JAIRLT010000026.1 GCA_031259225.1 Prevotellaceae bacterium | reverse complement strand
GAGGGCGAACGTTTTTGCTTCTTCGTCTGCCATTGGCCCTCGCGCCGGAGCGGGCAGCAGTCGTCGGAATTTTTGCGCATCGCCGCTGCCCAATGCGTCAAGCAGGCTGCAGACTCAATGATGCGGGTACATCCCGGTATCAAAATCGCGGTGATGGGCGACCTGAACGACGATCCCGTAGATAAAAGCATTTATGAAGTATTGGGCGCAAGGGGAACGGAAAAGGAAGTAACCGGCGACGCAGGCTTTTTCAATCCGTTTTATACCATGTTTAAAAAAGGCTTCGGCTCGCTGGCGTATAACGACGGATGGAATCTTTTCGACAATATCATTGTCAACGGCGCGCTGCTGAACGGCGGGGAAAGTACGCTGGTATTAAAAAAAGCCGCCGGTGAAAAATATTACGGACACATCTTTAATCGCCCATTCCTGTTGCAGCAAAGCGGACAGTACAAAAATTACCCGCTGCGCACGTACGTAGGTAATAATTTTCAGGACGGCTACAGTGACCACCTTCCTACGTATATATACATCGGAAGAACTAAAAACTAAAGTTAAGAATTAAAAACACGACACATGAAAGCAAGATTATTATTTTTCTTTTTCTTTCTTTTCACAACCTTAAACGCTCTCGCGCAGGAGCCGGTTACGCAAAAAGAGACCGGCGATGTGAAAGGAAAAGTAGTAGCGCGCACCACTCGCCAACCGGTGGACGGCGCGAAAATAACCATTAATACGCCTCAAAATATCGTCGTATATACCACAGAAGGAACATTTGAATTGAACGACATTCCTGCAGGGCAGTGGGAAATTTCCATTGAGGCGGCGGATTATATGCCCGTGCGACTGCCGGTCAAAGTAACAAAAAGCGCGACTACGGAAATCCAATTGGTCACGCTGGCGCCGGACATTACGCCCGTTGCGGATTTCGCCATTGACGAATTTGATTCGGATATCGACGACGCCGGGCAGGACTTGCCTGTTACGCTCTCTGCTACGCAGGACGTATTCGAGAGTATCGCCAATTACAAATTCGGTATCCTTCGCTTCCGCAATCGCGGATACGACAACAATACCGCCAAAGTATATATGAACGGTATTTATTTGAACGACGCGCAAAGCGGCTATTCGCCATGGTCGCTGTGGGGCGGCTTGAACGACGCTGTGCGCAACCAGGAAAACAGTAGCGCGCTCGCCGTGTCCGACTACGGCGTCGGGAGCATTAACGGCGTAACCCAAATCAACGCAACCGCTTCGCAGATACGAAAGGGATTGCGCATGAGCGCTGTCAATGCCAGCGGGCAATACCTTTTCCGGGGAATGATTACCTACGCTTCCGGCGAGAATGAAAACGGATGGTCGTATGCTTTCTCTGGCTCTACGCGGCAGGGCGGTAATTTTTGGGTAAAAGGCGTGGATTATAACGCATGGGCGTATTTCGGATCTGTCGAAAAACGCTTGAACAGAAACAGCCGCCTTGCGCTTACTTTCTTCGGCTCGCCTGCGATTCTCAGCACGCAAGCCGCTGCTACGCAGGAAGCGTTTGATTTGGTCAACAGCAATTACTACAATCCTAATTGGGGCTACCAGAACGGCGAAGTACGGAATGCGCGGGTGCGCAATAACCACGAGCCGGTGCTGCTGCTAAATTATTCGCTGGACATTAATCCGAAAAACAAATTGCACATAGGGCTGTCGTACCGTTTCGGACGCAACGGCTATTCGGCATTGAACTGGTACGATGCGCAAGACCCGCGCCCCGATTACTACCGTTATCTTCCGAGTTACTTCGGCGACGCGGCGACCCCGGCTAATCAGGATATGGAAAAAGCGGCATGGTTGACCGAAAGTTGGAAGTCGGATTGGAATACCCGCCAGATTAATTGGGATGCGCTGTACGACGTAAACCGCCGCAGTTTTTATGACCCTGCCGACGGCGTACTGCCCGGTCTCAGCCTTATCAACCGCCGTTCAAAATACATAGTCGAAGAACGCCGCACCGACCAGCAGGACGTTAATTTTAAAATACAGCTTCTGTCCATACTTTCCGACCGGCTCAACTTCTCCGGCGGATTGGATTACCGGTGGAATCAAACGGAATATTTCAAAGTAATCAAAGACCTGCTGGGCGGCGATTACTGGCTCGATATCGACCAGTTTGCCGAGCGCGATTTCGGCGACTCGCAAATTATCCAAAACGACTTGAACCACCCGAACAGGGTAGTCTATAAGGGCGACAAATACGGCTACGATTATTATTCCCGCCTTCAAAGCGAACGGCTGTGGACAATTTTGAAATATAATGTAGGGCAATGGGAAACTTACGGCGCACTGGAAGGAGGGCACACAAATTTCTGGCGCGACGGACAGTATCGCAAAGGATTGTTTCCGGACAATTCGTACGGTAAATCCGCTCCGCAGGATTTTTGGACGTACTCCGCTAAAATCGGCGCAACGTTTAAACTGTCCGGCAGCCACCGGCTATGGGCAAATTTAGCATACATTACCGAAGCGCCCTATTTCCAACGGGCGATGGTGTCGCCCCGCACACGCAACGATTTTATTCCGGGATTAACCACCGAAAAAACCGCCAGCGCCGACCTGAATTACGCCCTGCAACTACCTTGGATAAAATTGCGGGTGTCGGGATATTATACTACTATCAAAGACCAGGTGGACGTCATCAGTTTTTACGACGACCTGAACCGCACATTCTCTAATTTTGCCATGCGCGACATCGACCAAATGCACACCGGGCTGGAAGCCGGCGTTGAGGTGCCGCTGCTGTTCAACATCACGCTGAAAGGCGCGCTCAGTTACGGATATTATATCTACACGTCCGACCCCAATGTAACGATAACAGCCGATAACGGCAGCCGGTTGATTTACGACAATATGGAAAATACCACCATTTACTGGAAAAATTATAAAATATCCGGCACGCCGCAAACCGCTCTCAATATAGGATTGGATTACCGCTCGCCTAAAAACCTGTTCTTGGGAGTAGATCTCGGCTACTACGCCGCCAATTATATTTCGATGAATCCCCTGCGAAGAACCGACGCGTCAATAAAAGGACTCAACGAAGACCAAATACGGGCTACTACGCGGCAGGAAATGTTTCCCGACGCTTTTATCCTGAATGCGAACATCGGGAAAATATGGTATATCGGGAAATACATGATAGGCGTAAACCTCGACATGAGGAATATCCTTAACAATACGCATATCAAAAGCGGCGGTTATGAACAAATGCGCCTGACCAGAGATAATTCAAATCCGGATAATATTACTTATTCGCCGTTCGATTCAAAATATTATTATTTACTGGGAACGACTTATTACCTTAATGTCTATTTCAGATTTTAGACATTAGATTTTAGATATTAGACGTATTACTTTAATTATAAAAAAAATGAAATCAATATTACTTTCTTCGATAACGCTGCTTGCTTTCCTGTTCGCAGGATGTGAAAAGCAGTACGACGCGCCGGCGGAACAAATGCCTGTCGTGATGCAAGCCAATATGACCATCAAGGAACTGAAAGCGCTGTACCGCAATGCGGCGCCTACTATCGTCAATAATCCCGGCGCGGTAGTAGCCGGCAAAGTCATCAGCACCGACCGGTACGGGAACTTTTACCGCACCTTTTATATTCAAGACGAAACGGCGGGAATAGAAATCAAAATAGGCACAAGGACGCTGTACAGCACCTATACCATCGGTCAGGAAATTTATATCAAACCACACCATCTATGCTTGGGTGACTACGGGCAGATGATTAGTCTGGGCTTTACTTCGACCAATCCCAAATACCAAAACTCATGGATTGATGTGCCGATGGTGATTAACAACAGTATTTTTACGGGCGAGATGAAAGCGCCGGTTGCGCCGGTGGAAATTTCCAATACGGCAAGCATCACCGCAGATCACATGGGCACCTGGGTGATTTTAAAAAACGCTACCTACAAATCGGGCGGTTCGCTGACCACTTGGGCAAAGAAAAACGACCCCAATATATCGGAAGATGAAGCAGCCTACGGAGAACACGTATTTACATTAAGCGGCGGCGGCGACATCACCGTCCGGACAAGCGGCTATGCCAAGTTTGCCGACACTCCGTTACCGTTTGCCGCAGGCGCGAAAGTAAACCTCAAAGGCGTGCTCACGCGTTTCAACAACACCTTTCAACTCGTCCTGAATACGGATAAGGACGTGGAAGTGGTGCAGTAAATTTGTGAAAAATAAATTTAAATAAAATTTGCAGATAAAAAATATTGTTTTATATTTGCAGCAGTATTGATGTTCTTTCTTTATTAAAAGAAGTAATCCGGCAATAATGAAAGTTGGATTACACTCTGTGATTGGAAGTCTGGTAAATTTCTAATGTGCAAAAAGAATTAAATTTTACACAAACGTGAACTTTGTTTATTTTTTGCACAGGTATACCAGAGCCTCCAATCACGATAAATTAAGTTTGCGTTTCATCTTTTTATATTAAATAAAGAAGAAACGATGAATTTGGCAGCGAATAAAAAATCGTAGCAGGGGGTTGTTTTATAAAATGTTTGTGTTTGGTAGATTATTTCAAAACAACCCCAACGCTACAAAATAATAACAATTTAACAATTAAAAATTATGAAAAAACATCTTTTCTTTTTCGCAATGCTTATGAGCGTTGCAGCAAGCGCACAAGTAACGCACGTCGAACCTGTCAGTGCAAATTACGCAAACAAAACCGTGTCTTTCCGCGTGTGGTGGAACGCCGGGTCGCGTGATGCTACACATCTTTCCAAAATATGGGCGTGGGTAGACTACATAAAAGTAAATGCAGACAATACTACTTCGGGCAACACATGGACACGCGCCGCCGTTTCCGCTGCTTCGCCTACGGCTTCTGTTTCGTATGACGACAGCAACCGGCAAGGGTTTTGGCTGCAAGGCAATAGCGGTAGCTATAGCGCCACTGTGACCGTGCAACTAAACATTACCGAAACAAAATTCAATTGGTGCGCTTATGTGTCCGACTACCCGCCAAATGTAACACTTGATAAAGGAACTTATACTTTTAAGGGAACAGTCAATTTTATAGTAAGTAGCCATGCGCAGCCGGTAACAACTAAAACAGTAACTCGAACAAGTTTAACCATTAATTCGTCAAGCACATTTACCGATGCTACCAGTTGTCCCGGTATAGGCAACCTGTATTGTCCCTATACGGGAAGTGATTTGTACATGGATGTTACCCATCTTTGCCAACAGCGCACAAGCGGCGCAAAAAATTGGGAAGCGTGGATAAAAGACACGCGCGACAATGAATATTATCGCATTGTTTTAATGCCCGATAATAACTGGTGGTTAGCGCAAAATTTAAAATATGCAGGAGCAGGGTATCCAGCCGTAGGGTGTACACCGGATGAGTGTGGTAGAGCATACCCTCCTGCTGATGTTCGTAACGGTTCGACCGGTGCTAATATACAAGGATTATGCCCGTCCGGTTGGCTTTTACCTGTCAATAATAATTGGACTACATTAAGAAATAACATAGGCAACAATCAAGCAGCGCTTGCAGCACTGAGGGTGCCAACGTCTCCTTGCGGTGGCGCAACTAACGTTTACGGATTTGCAGACATACATGGAGTTTGTTTTACAACTGTACCAATCGGTGCCACATGTGATGGTTGTAGCCAATGGTATTCGTGGACAGGATCAGAAGATGGTACTTTTTGGTTCGACTGTTCCTCATGTCCTACCAATTGTAGTGGTGCATTTTACTTTCATGTGGCTACGTCACGCTACAATAGAGTCCGTTGTCTCCGCCAACTGTAATTTTTACCCTTACAACTACAACACCCACTCAATGCAGTTCGTGTGGGGAATGGCATTTTGAGTGGAGCATGCGATAAGCGCACAGTGGCAACAACCCTGCCTACTGTTCACTGCTTACTACCAACCGGTAACTGCCCACTGTCAATTGTTCTCCGGGCGAAGTTTGCGTACTACTGCGCCGGTACGCCACATCTCGCTGTTGCGGAGTTGCGTGAGCTCGGCTTCCAGTTTTTCGCGGTAGTCGGGTTTGGAGTTCGTATCGATGGAGCGTTGGGCTTCGTTGCCGTTGGCTACTTCGCTGTAAAGATTTTCAAATACCGGCTTGGTGGCGTCATGGAAGCGCCCCATCCAGTCTAACGCGCCGCGTTGGGCGGTGGTGGAGCAGTTGGCATACATCCAGTCCATGCCCCGTTCGGCGAAGAGCGGCATCAGCGACTGGGTCAGTTCTTCGACCGTTTCGTTGAACGCTTCGGATGGGGAATGCCCATTTTCGCGCAGCACTTCGTATTGCGCCTGCAGGATGCCCTGAATGGCGCCCATCAGCGTGCCGCGCTCGCCCGTGAGGTCAGAGAAGACCGCGCGCCGGAAGTCGGTCTCGAACAGGTAGCCCGAGCCTACGCCGATGCCCAGCGCGATGACGCGGTCGCGGGC
>JAIRLT010000093.1 GCA_031259225.1 Prevotellaceae bacterium | reverse complement strand
GCTGATGCGTGCGGGTCGCTTTGACCGCCAAATCCACGTGGACTTGCCGGAGCTGAAAGAGCGTACTGAAATTTTTAAGGTGCACCTGCGCGGGCTGAAGCTCATCGACGGCTTCGACTTGGATTTCCTTGCCAAGCAAACGCCCGGCTTCTCCGGCGCAGACATTGCCAACGTGTGCAACGAGGCGGCGTTAATTGCGGCGCGGAAAAATAAACCGGTCATCGACCGGCAGGATTTTTTGGACGCCATCGACCGCATTGTCGGCGGGCTGGAACGCAAGAGCAAGATTATTTCGGCTACCGAAAAACGTACTATCGCGTTCCACGAAGCGGGACACGCCACCGTCAGTTGGTGGCTCAAAAATGCCCACCCGCTGGTGAAAGTAACCATCATCCCGCGCGGGCGGGCGTTGGGCGCGGCGTGGTACCTGCCCGAAGAACGGCAAATCACCACCACCGAGCAACTGCTGGACGAAATGGCTGCAACGCTTGGCGGGCGCGCGGCGGAAGAATTAACCTTTAGTAAAATATCCACCGGCGCGATGAACGATTTGGAAAAAATCACCAAGCAAGCCTACGCTATGGTAGCGTATTTCGGCATGAGCGACAAGGTCGGCAACGTGAGTTACTACGATTCCACAGGGCAAAACGACTATGCGTTCAGGCATCCGTACAGCGAAAAAACAGCGGAATTGCTGGATAAGGAAGTGAAACGCCTGATTGACGAATCCTACGAACGCGCCAAAGAAATTTTGATAAAACACCGCGAAGGCTTTACCCGGTTGGCGGAAGAACTACTCGACAGGGAAGTCATCTTTGCGGAAGATTTGGAAAAAATATTCGGCAAACGCGAAATCGAAACCACTGAAACAAATTAACGCATCTATGAAAAATTTGCTCACACGCACTGTTAGCGGCATTATTTTTATAGGCATTATGGTTGGTTGCCTCTTGGGCGGCGACATTCCCTACGCCTGCCTGATGCTATTTTTGGTGGCGGGCATGTTGTCCGAATTTTACGAGCTGACGCTGGGAAAAGGAAAATGGCTGCAAAAAGCCACCGGCATGTTGTTCGGCATGTCCATGTGGGCAGCAAGTTTTTTCCTGTTTAAAAACCGGTCGCCTTATTCCGACGCGATAGGCTTTATAGAATTAACAATGTTGTGCTTTTTTGTACTCTGGTTGGTATTACCGGTTATCCAACTGTTCCGGAAAGAAGAAAAACCTTTTTTGATTGTCGCTTATGTGCTGTCGGGTATCCTGTATATTGCCGTACCCTTGTCACTGGTCAATTTTCTGGGGGCGAACGACCGCCCTGTATTGTTAGGGCTGTTCATCATCCTTTGGAGCAATGACGTGGGGGCATACGTATTCGGCATGCTGTTCGGGCAAAAAGGGAAACACAAATTATGCCCGTCCATTTCGCCGAAAAAATCATGGGAAGGCTTGTCGGGCGGCATCCTCGTTGCGCTGGCAACCGGTTATGTGCTGTGGTCGCTGGGGTTGTTCACATACGGATTATTTTCCACATTGGTCATATCCCTGCTCCTTGCGGTATCCGGCGTGTTTGGCGACTTGATAGAGTCCATGCTTAAACGCAGCGCAGGGGTAAAAGATGCCGGCAAAATCATTCCGGGACACGGCGGACTGCTCGACCGCTTCGATGCGGCACTGCTGGCGTTGCCGGTGGCTTGTATCTATATGCTTATCCTTTCACTTTTATCCATGCCGGAATGAAAATTCATAAAGAAGGACACAGGATTATTATAGCATGCGCTATGGCGGCAATACTTATTGCCGGTGTGCCTGCTGTGTGCGCCGGCGCCGGCTGGATTTCCGGCATAGTAGCGGTAGCGGCGCTGTGGGCTTTTTCATTCGTATGCTACTTTTTCCGATCCCCCTCGCGCGTGCCTGTAACCGGCGACAAGGTGGTGTTAGCCTCTGCCGACGGGAAAATTGTGGTTGTAGAAGAAGTGTATGAACCGGAATACTTGAAAGCACGCTGCATACAGGTATCTATTTTTATGTCGATATTCAATGTGCATGCCAATTATTACCCGGTGAGCGGGACGATAACTTATTTCCGGTATCATCCCGGAAAGTATTTGGTGGCGTGGCATCCGAAGTCGTCGGAAAAGAACGAACGCACCACTGTGGTGGTTAATCACGATGGCGTGCCGGTGCTGTTCCGGCAGATAGCCGGGCTGCTTGCACGCCGTATCGTTTGTTACGCCAAAGAAGGAACAACCGTACAACAAGGCTGCGAAACCGGTTTTATCAAGTTCGGTTCGCGGGTAGATATTTTCCTTCCGTTAGACGCGGATATTAAAGTGAAGGAAGGCGACAAAGTAAAAGCGACGCAAACAGTCATTGCAACATTGGCATGAACAAACTTGCACGATACATCATAATAACTGCGGCGGTGGCGCTGATTGCTTTTCTGGCATGGTATTTCAGCAACATTTTGGCTTACCTGATTATTGCCGCCGTCTTTTCCATTATCGGCAAACCGTTGATGCAAGCGTTAGGCAAGGTATGTATAAAGGGATACCGGTTGCCGCGCGTATTATGTGCCGCGATTACTTTGATAGCTATCTGGAGCGTATTTTTTTCTATCATCTTCTTTCTGCTGCCGGCGGTGGTTAATTTAATCAATCAATTATCTCATATAGATATTCAGCAGGTGCTGCTGGATATGGAACAGTCGTTGGATACAGTACAGGCATGGATAGTGCAAACCATACCGGGCGTTGATGCCGGCTTCTCATTGCGCGATGCAATAGCCGGCGGGCTGACGGATTTTTTCAGCAATACGGTACTCTTAAATTTCTTCGGCTCGGTAACCAATACAATCATCGGTTTCGTTGTCGGCGCATGTATTGTGTCGTTTATTACATTTTTCTTTTTGAAGGAAGAAAATTTATTTACGCAAGGCGTGCTGTTGCTTTTCCCTGCAAAATATGAAAAAAATGCAGCGATGGCGCTGAGTTCCGTCAATCAATTGCTTTCGCGGTATTTCATCGGGCTGTTCATCGACGTGCTGTGCATGGCGACTTTGGTAACGTTCGGCTTGACTTTGGTGGCGGGCTTGCCGTTCCGCATAGCGGTGGTGTTGGGTTCGCTTTCCGGCATCCTGAATGTGATCCCGTATATCGGCAGCATTA
>JAIRLT010000072.1 GCA_031259225.1 Prevotellaceae bacterium | reverse complement strand
CTCAATCCGGTAATTACTGTAAGTTTGTTGCGGGGAATAGTTACGTCTATGTTTTTTAAATTATGTTCGCGTGCGCCATGCACGGTTATTGCTTTCATTTGATTTTTAATTTCTGATTTCTAATTTCTAATTGGCTGGCGCGCCAGCTAACTCATAATTCATAACTCATAATTCATAACTCAATAGTTTAGTCCTTTTTTGCTAAAGAGCAAATAGCCGATACCTAATTGCACATACCATTTGGAGGGGTTTTTTTCATACCAGCTCGCCGTATACCAGTTGGTAGAAAGGCTTACCGGTCCCACGGGCGTTTGCCATACTAACGCTCCCATGCCGGTGAATGAACGCCGGGAAAAAGGCGACGCATATTGCACATCTCCTGCATCCGCATCCGGATTTTCTTCCGCCGGTTTAATTTTTTCATACGGCTGGAACAGGTATCCGCCTATATGTAACGACACTTTGTTCGTAAACCGTATGATAGGCATCAATCCCAGTCCGGCGTAAATATCCGCCCGGTAGTCTTCCAGCACCAGCGACGCGCTGTGTGGCGTCGGTTGGAAAGCCGGCATGGAAATCAGCGTAGAAAAATCATCGCCGAAAGTCGTCCGGTTGGTAAATAGCACATCGGCGAGGATGCCCAACGAGAAATGGTTTCCGATGGGATAATACGATTCGTAATAAAACCGCGCAGCAAACCACTGGTGGTTTTTTTCAAAGATGCCTTCCCTGTTCGAGAAATTTCCCGGGGTGTGCAATTCCTTTCCATAGACATAGCCCACGCTGAACTGTTGCCGGTGCCCGGCAGTGGGATACTGTTTATAGTTTAAGGTATTTCTTTCGAGGCTTATTTTTGGAAACAGGTAGGAGAAACGAAAATGGTCTGCCGTATCGGTCATCGTGTAATTATTTTGCTGGAAGTAGTATTCATTTAATGCACCGGTCGAGAAATTTGTTTTTAAAATAAAATTCCTGCGTAAAAACAATGGCGAACCCACGGCGAAGTGTACGTATATTTCTTCATCCTGCAAATAGGGGGGGCGCGTGTCGAAGTTAAATAAATCCTGTGTTCCCGTATAATAATCATAGCGGTTGAATACGCCGTTTATTTCATAAAACAGCACCGGGTGAATGGTCAGGAAATGTTTCCACGACACATTTATCCCGTTATACAAACGCCCGAAAGTAGCGCCCACCCGCGCCTGGGCAAGCGTCGAGCCGAACAGGTTGTAACCAAACCCGAGTGCCACTTCATTGATAGACGAAGTCGAGAAATAGCCGCCCAGCGAAGCTTTGAACCGCGCATTGCGCGAGGCATGGATAGATATATTAAACAAGCTGTCTTCCCAGTCATAGGCGGCAGTAGGATAAAAGGTGCTAATCAAACCGGTGGATATAACACTAAAATAATCTTTTTTGAACTGGTCGCTAGTGATTACTTGCTTGCCGGAATGCATGGCGCGGTAAATAAAACCCCGTTGATTGTCGGTTAATGAACCTGTAACGTTGATGTCTCCATAAACAATTTTAGGGATTTGTTCCCTGAAATGCCGGCGTTTTGCTTTCAATGTTTCGGCGCTCACCTGCCGGGCAATCCGGCTTTTTATTTCAGGCATCAGCTCCAGTGTTTTCTTGTAGCCTGCTTCCACGATGCTGTGTATTTTTTGAAATTCCAATACGCCCACATCGGCGAAATGGGTCGCGATGACCATGCCCTTGTCTTTCGGTAAATCATAATTGGTTTCCAGCGTCAGCATGGCTTCAATTTGCCGGAGGATATCATCCTCATTAGGTAAGGGCGAGTTATCAACGCATTTGGAACCGAGTATAATGTCGGGTGAAAAATCTTTTTCCATCACGTCCCATGGGAAATTATTGTAAAAGCCGCCGTCAAAAAACAAAATGCTGTCAATAATTATAGGCTTAAAGTAAAACGGGTAGGTCATGGATGCACGGATAGCGGAACTTAAATCCCCCCGGTAGAATTTGTATGGTTTCTTATTCTTCACGTCGGACGCCATGCAGCGAAAGGGCACCATGAGGCTGTCGAAATTATTTTTCGCTACTGCCGCCCCCGGGGAAAACAAGGAGAGGAACGCCCAGTCCATTTGGTGCGTGGACACATAGCTGGTCGGTAATTGTGTTTTCAGTTTCCGGTCTTTAAAATCGAATGAGATGGAAAGCATATCGGGCGACGGTTCGGGGCGGTAAACAAACGCCGTATATTTTTCTTCCAGCAATCCTTTGTACATAATAAAAAATTCCTTTGAAGACAACAGCGCAATCATTTCGTCGGGCGTATAGCCAATAGCATACAGTCCGCCAATGATAGCGCCCATCGACGTGCCGGCTATATAGTCCACAGGAATATGATTTTCTTCCAGCGCTTTCAAAACGCCGATATGCGCCAATCCTTTGGCGCCGCCACCGCTCAAAACCAACCCGACTTCCTGCGCCCGGACTTGCACTGCCAGGGCGCCCGCCAAAAAAAGAAAACAGAGGAAATGTTTTTGCATGTATCTAAGGTTGTAAAAAATAATGAATGAATATATTTTTATTATATTTGCAACACTATTTACAATAGAATAAATATGGAAACAAAGTTACTAATTTTATCTTTAATGGCAACATTTTTTATGGCTTGTCACGCGCAACCGCCTAAATCCTCTTTTGATCCGGGCAAATTGGATGCATCCCCCGAACTGGTTATCGAAACATCGGCGGGCAATATTACGGTGAAATTATATGAAGAAACCCCCTTGCACCGGGATAATTTTTTAAAACTGGCGTCCACCGGCTATTTCGACGGGGTGATTTTTCACCGCGTCATTGAAAAATTCATGATCCAGACCGGCGATCCCGATTCCAAAAACCCGCAGGCGGGAAAAATGTACGGCATGGGCGGTCCCGGTTATACGGTTCCGGCGGAAATCATTCCCGGCTTTTACCATAAGCGGGGCGCATTGGCTGCGGCACGCAACGACAATCCGGAAAAGGCTTCTTCCGGTTCGCAGTTTTACATTGTGCAGGGGGAAATTTGTCCGCCCGAATTATTGGAACAGTTGACCGCAGCGCAAGGTATTGCATTTACGCCGGAACAAAAAGAAACCTATGCAAAGACCGGTGGCGCGCCGTGGTTGGATGGCGGCTACACCGTATTCGGCGAAGTAACCGGAGGATTGGATGTAGTCGATAAAATTGCCGCCGTACAAAAAGACCCGTACGACCGTCCGCTGCAAGATATCCTTATTGTAAAAATCACACCGAAGCAGTAATTCCAACTTCCGGCGGCACTTGAACCGGTGATTTACGTTCCGGTAAAAATGGTTTTGGTAGATTTGTAAAACAATGCTATCTTTGCATTCTCAAAATCGGGGTGTGGCGCAGTTGGCTAGCGCACTTGCATGGGGTGCAAGGGGTCGTGTGTTCGAGTCACATCACCCCGACTGAATGCAGGGAACTTAAAAGCGTTCCCTGCATTCCTGCTTTCACGGGGGATACTTTCATCCCCAAATCAAATAATATTTGCTGTGTTTTTGCAAATGTACAAAGCTTGCCCATAAACAAAATGCCGGGTGGGTGCTATATCCCCAGCCCGTCGGTGAAGGCGGCGGTAGCTTTCCGCTGGGTTATGCGCGAGTGCGGCGGCACGCTGTAGACTTGCCAAACATTCCCCCCGATGACGGAGTCATGCCCGATAGTGATGCGTCCCAGAATAGTGGAATTGGAATAAATAATCACATGGTCTTCAATGATGGGATGACGCGGTATATTCAGCGGAAAGCCGTCGTCGTCCATCGTAAATCCCTTTGCACCGAGCGTTACGCCCTGGTAAAGCCGTACGTGGTTGCCAATGATGCAGGTCTCGCCGATGACCACGCCGGTGCCATGGTCAATGCTGAAATACTCCCCGATTTTTGCCCCCGGGTGAATGTCAATACCGGTGGCGGAATGTGCCAGTTCCGTGATGATACGCGGCAATACCGGTATTTCCATCAACAATAATTCGTGCGCTACGCGGTAGTACGTCATCGCTTGCATGGCGGGATAGCAGAACAGGACTTCACTGTGCCCGGTAGCAGCCGGGTCACAATCATACACCGCCTTCATGTCCGTAGCCAGCAGCCGTTTTATTTTCGGCAGTTTTCCGATAAATGCCAGCGCCAGTTCCGGTGCGGTTTTTTCCGTATCGTTTTGCAGGTCGAAGCAGCGGAGCGTCCGGTTGATTTGTTCGTTGAGCAAGGAATACAATCGTTCCAAACTGTTGCCCCTCACCTTGCCGAAAAAGCCCGGGAAGAGTATCGCCTTTGACGTATCCATCAATTCCCCGATGCTGTTGATATCCGGCAACAGGAATTCCGGGTGCGGTATGAATTTATATTCCGGTACATTCTCCCGCACTAATTGTGCGGCGGTTTTCGTCAGGACATCTTTAATTTTTGACATGATATTTTTGTTTATATTCGGAAGTGCGAAGATACAAACTTAATTCCATATTTTATAAAAGTTTTGTTTTTCTTTATAAAATGTGTACTTTTGCAACCCTATTTACAAACTTACTACATATGTGTGGAATTGTTGGCGCTTTTAATATAAAGCAAACGCAGGAGGAATTACGTCCCCAAGTGCTGAAGATGTCGAAACAGGTACGTCACCGCGGTCCCGACTGGTCGGGTATTTTTTCAAACGGGAAAGCTATCCTGGCGCACGAACGTTTGGCTATTGTTGATCCGCAATCGGGCAAGCAACCGCTCTATAGCAAAGACGGCAAGCTGGCGCTGGCGGTAAACGGCGAAATATACAACCACCGGGAAATCCGGCGGCGCATGGCAGGGCGGTATGAATTCCTCACGCAGTCCGACTGCGAAGTCATACTGGCATTGTACAGGGAAAAGGGACCGCATTTCCTCGAAGACCTGAACGGTATTTTTGCCTTTGCGTTGTACGACATTGAAAAAAACATTTACCTGATTGCCCGCGACCATATCGGCATTGTCCCCCTTTACCAGGGCTGGGATGCGGCGGGGACTTACTACGTAGCCTCGGAGCTGAAAGCGCTCGAAGGATACTGCACCAAAATCGAAGAGTTCCTCCCCGGTCAATATTACTACAGTCCCGACGGGAAGCCGGTGCAATGGTACACGCGCGATTGGGAACATTACGAACAGGTGAAAGACAATATCACCGACCTTGACACTTTGCGCGACGCATTGGAAGCCGCCGTAGAACGGCAGCTAATGACCGATGTGCCTTACGGCGTATTACTCTCCGGCGGGCTGGATTCGTCGATTATCTCGGCGGTGGCGAAAAAGTATGCCGCCAAGCGCGTGGAGTCCGGTAATACACAAGATGCCTGGTGGCCGCAATTGCACTCGTTTGCCATTGGGCTGGAAGGCTCGCCCGACCTGAAAGCGGCGCAAACTGTTGCCGCACACATCGGCTCGGTGCACCACGAAATACATTTCACCATCCAGGAAGGACTGGACGCTCTGCGTGACGTGATTTACCACATCGAAACCTACGACGTAACCACCGTGCGGGCAAGCACACCCATGTATTTAATATCGCGAATTATTAAATCCATGGGCATAAAGATGGTGCTTTCGGGCGAAGGCGCCGATGAAGTGTTTGGCGGTTACCTGTATTTCCACAAGGCGCCGGATGCGGAAGAATTCCATAAAGAAACCGTCCGCAAAATAAGCAAGCTGCATCTTTACGACTGCCTGCGTGCCAACAAATCGCTTGCTTCATGGGGCGTGGAAGGGCGCGTACCGTTCCTCGACAAGGAGTTTTTAGACGTTGCCATGCGGCTGAACCCGAAAGATAAAATGGCGGGAAAAGGGAAAATGGAAAAATGGGTGCTGCGCAAAGCCTTTGAACACTACCTGCCGGCAAGCGTCGCATGGCGGCAGAAAGAACAGTTCTCCGACGGCGTCGGATACAACTGGATTGACACCTTGCGCGACATGACCGCCAAAGCCGTTACCGACGAACAGATGGCTGCCTGCGCCGAACGCTTCCCTATCCATCCGCCGCAAAACAAAGAGGAATATTATTACCGCGCTATTTATTCCGAGTTATTCCCTTCCGATTCGGCGGCGCAATGTGTGCCGTCGGTGCCGTCGGTAGCTTGCAGCACGCCCATTGCCTTAGAATGGGACGAGGCTTTCCGCAAAATGAACGAACCCTCGGGACGCGCCGTGAAAGACGTACACTTGAATAGTTGAGAGTGAAAAGTTGAAAGTTGAAAATGGCTGACGCGCCACAACTTTCCACTATCCACTTTCCGCTTTTAACTTTCAACTAAAAAAAAATGCTGCTTAACAACTTTTTCACCATAGAAGAATTTTCAAAAGACGCCGCTACTTTCCGGGCGACGGTACGGCTGAATGAACAGCATCCGGTCTTTGCCGGGCATTTCCCCGGGCAGCCGGTAGTGCCGGGCGTATGCACGTTGCAGATGATTAAGGAATGCGTGGCGTATTCATTGGAAAAAGAAGTACGTTTCACGACCATCCAAAACTGCAAATTTTCCAGAACTATCCTGCCCGGCGAACACCGTTTACTGGAAATACACGGTGCTTGTACATCACAAGCCGGCGAGTGGCTGTTGAATGCATCGGTGCAAGCCGGCGACGCCGTCTTCCTTTCCTTAAAAGCGAAACTAATTTCTGATTTCTGATTGGCTGCCGCGCCAGCCTAATTTCTGATTTCTAATTTCTAATTTCTAATTGGCTGCCGCGCCAGCTAATTTTCAACTTTCAATTTTCAACTAAACTGCCCCACAACGCCGTCATTCCGACCGGAGCGGCGAGGCACGAGCCGCGCAGTGGAGGAACCTGTTCCCAAACGCAGGGTGATGCAAAGCAGCAGGTGCATAATGCAGCAGATCCCTCCACTACGCACGCTCATTCTTCGCGTGCTCCGGTCGGAATG
>JAIRLT010000066.1 GCA_031259225.1 Prevotellaceae bacterium | reverse complement strand
AATGCTTAGTTCTTAACTCCGTTGTCATGGCAAGCGCGATGCGTTTAGCTGCGCCCTGTTCTCCCAAGCAGCGTCGCAGTTCGACGTAGTCGTTTAATTGGGTAGCGCGTTTGTTGCCTTTGGGCAGCAGGGCTTGCAGTTCGGCTTGCAGGTTTGTGGTATTCAAGTCATGTTGCACAAGTTCGCGCACCACCTCGCGGTTCATAATAATATTGACTAACGAAATAAATTTTATCCGTACCAGCCGTTTGGCTATCTGGAAGGAAATTTCATTGCCGCCATAGCACACTGTTTGCGGTGTTCCAATCAGGGCGGTTTCCAGCGTGGCGGTGCCGGATGCAACAATAGCGGCGTCGGCGTGTGACAATAATTCGTAGGTTTGGTTCTCTACCAGCCGGACAGTCGTATGGCGGAGGTGTTTTTCATAGGCAGCCCGGTCTATCGCCGGCGCACTTGCTACGACAAATTGATAACCAGGGAAACGTTCCGCCAGCGGCGTCACGCGCGGCAATACATAATTTATCTCCATGCAGCGGCTACCGGGCAGTACCGCAATAACAGGTTTACCGGAAAGGTTATTGCGTTGCCTGAAATCCGCTATGGGCGCTGCTTCTTTCAACCGCTCGTTGATGGTATCTACCAACGGGTTTCCGGCATAGAACGCATCAATACCCCATTTCCTGAAGTACGCTTTTTCAAACGGGAGAATGATGAACAGTTTATCAACATCCCGTTGCAGGCGTTTTACGCGGCGTTCTTTCCACGCCCATACTTTTGGGGCGATGTAGTAAAATACTTTTAGCCCGTTCTTTTTTGCAAACCGCGCAATGCGGAAATTGAAGCCCGGATAATCAATCAGGATAACCGCATCGGGGCGGAAAGCCAGTATATCCCGTTTGCAAAAACGGATGTTCCGCAGGACTTTCGGCAGTTGCCGTATAACCTCTACGAAGCCCATTACGGCAGTGTTTTTGTAATGTTTTACCAGCGTAGCGCCGTTGGCAGCCATCCGGTCGCCGCCCCAGGCGCGGATTTCCGCATGCGGGTCGGCTTGCTTTAACCCGTTAATTAAATCACTTCCGTGCAAATCGCCGGAGGCTTCTCCTGCAATAATATAATATTTCATACTGCAAATTTCGGATTTCTCCGTATATTTGCAAAAAAAATTATCGGGTTAAAACAAAAAATAATATAAAAACGTTAAAGAAAATAGTATTTATATTGCTAACAGCCGTGCTGTTATTGCCGGTCGTGGTTTATTTTTTTGTCCAGTTGCCGTCGGTGCAAACTTTTCTGGTACGGCAGGTATCCGGCGTCTTGTCGGAAAAAGCCTATCCGGCATCGGTTTCCGTAGGGTCGGTCTATTATTCCCTTTTTACCAAATTGATTATTGACGATGTATATGTAAGCGATATAAAAGGCGATACATTGCTTTATGTAAATGAACTTTCGCTCTCGTTGGCATCGTTCAGTTATTCGAAAAGACAGGCGACGTTCCGTTCCGTCCATTTGCACCAGGGGGTTTTTAATTTATACACTTATCCATTGGACGAAGAAAAAAACACGACGAATATCGTCGCTATCCTTGAAAAATTCAAAAATCCTTCCCCCGGTGCGGATACTTTACCCGGCACGTCTTGGAACATTAAAGTCAATAATGTGGAAGTGTCGGATTTCCGGTTCACTTTCCGCAATTTCAGCAATCCTACCGGGAACCCCTTTCCGCAGATGGTGGATTTTAAGAATATGGACGTCCGTGATATTTATGTGGATGCACGCCGATTGCAGTTGTCGGGCGATACGTTGTTTTTTGAATTGAAAGATGTCCGGTGTTTGGAAAAAAGCGGCTACCGCTTAGAACGCCTGTCTGCCAAACGCGGCTATGTGTGCAGCACGCAAACAATGTTGGAAGAAATGGAAGTGATAGATAATTATTCGCACCTTTTGATGCATTATTACAAGATGGATTATGAAGATGCGAAATCGTTCAATCGCTACGAAACCGAAGTGCGCATGGAAGCTGATTTCAACAATGCGCTATTTTCGTTCCGTTCGTTAGAATATCTTGCAAGGGATTGTGAGATGCAACCGGATGTCCGTATTTCGGGTATAGTGAGCGGCACGGTGGCAGACCTGCGCAGCAATTTTGTGCAGATAAGTACGGCATCCGCGAAAACGCAATTGCTTACAAAGTTGAGAATAATTGGTTTGCCGGATATCAAGGAAACAATGATAGATGTAAAAATCATCCGGCTGACAACGGATGCGGAGGATTTAACCGACTTGTTGCAGGGTATCCTGTATCCCGATACATTGAACTTACCGGTCTTGCAACCTTTAACGGCAATTAACATGATAGGCGGTTTTACCGGTTTGTATAACGATTTTGTGGCGAAAGGAACATTATTAACAAATCTTGGAAATGCCAGTTTTGATTTATCGTTTAATTTTAGCGGGCAGGGGCAAGGTGTGAACATCAAAGGCGATGCACAGGCGCACAAGTTGAGTATCGGACGGCTGATTGATGCTTTGCCGGTATTCGGCGAAGTAACCGGTGCATTGACAGTGGACGGGAAAATTTTACCCGAAAGGCTGGGGGGCTTGCAAATAAAGACGGCGGGACAATTATCGCAGTTCGATTTTTTAAAATATAATTACAGGAATATTTCCCTGAATGGAATTGTAAAGCCTACCGGTTTTGACGGTAGCGTAGTTATTAAAGATCCGAATTTGAATTTGGATTTTTCCGGTGGCGTTCACCGGGTAGCGGAGGACAATGCGTCCGGTGTTTTGCAATTTGATTTTGATGCTACCGTGCATTATGCCGATTTGGTGGCATTGCATTTTAATCCGCGCGACTCGGTGTCTATTGTGAAAGCTGTGGTAGAAGCCGGTTATGAAATGAAAAATCCATTCGAAGGTACGGGGAATATAGCCATTTCCGATATAGAATATACCAGTCGACAGGGCAAGCATTCTATTGGCGATATTCATATCCAATCGGATTATCACGGAAACCAGCACCATATAGCGCTACACTCCGGTTTTTTAGAAATGAATTATATTGCTCAAAAAACTGTTCCGGAATTTGTTGAGACTATTGCACATATACTTGCCAAACAGCATTTACCGGTGGTGTATGCCGATAACTTGCCTGATACAACAGCGGACGATGGCAGGTATCATTTGACCGCTACTTTTAAAGATGTTGCGGCAGTAGCCGGTATAGTGCTTCCCGGATTATACATTGCACCCGGTACGAAACTGTCGGTAACGCTTTCCGAAGATGATTTGTTGCATCTGCTGCTAACAGGCAATGCACTGGCTTGGGGCGATTATCAATTGAATGATGTTTCTTTGCAAGCTATCGGTAATGCGGATCAAAGCCGTTCCGAATTTAGAGCCGGCAAAGCGACGGTATTAGGCTTTACCATGCAAAACATGGCTTCATTGGTAACGCTTTCCGGTAATAAATTGGATTTTCAAACAGCTTACAACAATCAAACAAAGCTGGGAAACAAGGGAAATTTATCGGCTACGCTTGATTTTATGAAAGAACAGGAAACCGGACAGATGTTGGCAAATTTGCAAATTTATAAATCGGAATTGGTCTTCAATGACACTACTTGGAACATTGCACCGGCAACTATAGGATTTAACGAGAAGATACATATCGAAGATTTTCATGTTTACAACCACCGGCAGGATATCCGTGTAAACGGCACATTGTCGGACAGTATGGAAGATACCTTGACGGTGGCGGTGAAAGATTTTGATATTTCCAATATCAATTATATAACCGGCAAGGAAAAATATTATTTTGCAGGATTGTTATCCGGCGAAGCGAAAATTGTAGATGTGTATCATTCGTTGCATTTTTTTGCACAAGTAACGGTTGATAGGATGTTGGTAAATAACCGTCTGTTCGGAAATCTGGACGTCCGTAGTTGGTGGCATAATCAGGACAAGCAGTTTCTGTTGCATGCAGCGGTACAAACAGACACACTCCGTACGCTGGAAGTAGATGGCGTTTATTCGCCGAAGACAAACTATCTTGACCTGTCGGGTGTATTCAACCGTTTTCAAGTTTCGCATGTGTCCCCTTTATTGGAAAGCGTGCTAAGCAATATCGCAGGAACGCTTTCCGGCAAAGTTCGTTTGTATGGACAGTTGCCGAACCTTATTACGGAAGGTTCGCAGCTTTATGCCTCAAATATGGCAGCCACGGTCGATTACCTGAAAACACGCTATTCTTTTAGCGCTCCGCTATTCATCAACGCCAATTCTTTTGGCTTTAAAAATGCGGAAGCCGGCGATGGACTTGGCGGTGTAGCCACAGTATCCTTGACGGTCGACCATGCTAATTTCCAGGACTGGCAATATGAGGTAGCTGCGTATCCGCGCAGTTTGTGCGTGATGAATACAACGGAAAAAGATAATGATACATTCTATGGTCGCGCCTACGCTACCGGCGCCGCGTTAATTAAAGGCAAAGCCGATGATGTGGTATTTGATATAAATTTGAAAGCAGATAAAAATTCCATGTTGCACATTCCTGCCACGTCGTCGTCGCAGGCAAAAAACGTGGGATTGCTTTCTTTTACGCAACCACCGGAAAGTACCGTTCGAGAGGTATTGAATAATCCTGCGGAAAAGAACCGGCAATCAGCCAATATGGATATTTCGTTAAACCTAAGCGTTACGCCGGAAACAGAAGTATTGCTCGAATTGGATAAAAAGTCCGGAGATGTGATACGTAGTTTCGGTACAGGCGACATAAAGATGGAAATAAATCCATCTACCAATAAATTCAACATGTATGGCGATTACCGTGTCAGTAAAGGCGATTACCTGTTCACCATTCAAAACTTCAATCTTATTACTAAGCGGTTTGATTTTGTCGAAGGCGGGCGGATTACATTTAACGGCGATTTGCAAAAAATGAACCTTGATTTGTCGGCTATTTATAAAACTACGGCGTCATTAAATGCGTTACTTGCCGATTCTTCGGCAATGGCTACGCGCAGGCAGGTCAGTTGCCGCATTGATATTGCCGGTAGTTTGTTAAATCCGGTCATTACATTAGGCGTAGATGTAGAAAACCTTGATGCCGAAACGCGGGCGCGGGTACAAAGCGCATTAAATACGGAAGAAAAAAGAACCCGGCAATTTTTGTCATTGCTGGCTTTCGGCGGTTTTCTGGCTGATGACCAGTCGGAGTTAGGCGCCGACCTGCTCATGGGAAGCGCCACCGGATTAGTTACCAGCCAAATTAACAATTTATTCAGCCGATTTAATCTTCCTCTGGGCTTTGGGTTTTCTTACCTGCCCCAGCAACGGGGACGCGATGATGTTTTTGAAGTAAGTTTCTCAACGCAGATACTCAATGACCGCATAGTGCTCAACGGTAATGTTGGTTCCGGCAGTGAATCCCAACCTATCTCCAATGACTTCGATTTAGGCATACGCCTTGACAGTAAAAATAAATTGCAATTCCGTGCATTCACGCGTTCGGTAGACCAGTATACCGATAATATGGATAATAGCCAGCGGTACGGTCTTGGGATCATGTACCAAGAGGAATTTAATAATTTTTCCGAATTACTTGAACGGTTTTTCGGCAAGAAAAAAACAACTAAGACATTACCCGAAAAAGAACCGGTAGTACGCAATGATGAACAAGAACGCCCGGATAACCGCAAGCAAACAGAAGCCGAACGGTAAATAATAAGCGGAAAAAGTATGATGAACGACCGTGAGCGAACGCTGCAACATACGAAATTTGGTGAAGTGCATTTTCGCAAGATGCCGCACTCACGTTCCATCAGGATTTTAATACGTCCGGAAAAGGGCGTATTGGTTACCTTACCGTTGAACGAAAGTTTTACAAATGCAGAACTTTTTTTGTACGAAAAAGCCAATTGGGTGCACCAAACCCTGCAACGCCTAAAGACAAAGCAACAGGAAAAAAAGACGGTATTTACTCCCGAAACGGAATTTGCTACCTATTCGCGAAAAGTGCAATTAGTACCGGAAGCGCGGAAAAATGTACGTGTGCAAATTGTACCCGAAATAGTTTATATCTATTATCCCGAACATCGCTCAATACAGGATGAAGTACTGCAAACCGTCATCCGCAAGGCAGTGGAGCATGCGTGGAAAGTGGAAGCATACGAAGCATTGCCGCAGCGTATGGCGCAATTAGCCGCACAATATAGTTTAACATACAAAAAATTAAACATCAAAAATGTGCGTTCCTATTGGGGAATTTGCATGTCCGATAACAGCATAACCCTAAGTATCCATCTCATGCACCTGCCGCCGCATTTGATAGACTTTATAATTCTACATGAATTAAGCCATACCGTTCATAAAAATCACGGTGCGGGTTTTTGGAAATTACTTGACCGGTTAGCCAATGGCAAAGCCCGTGAATATTCACGCGAATTGCAGAAATATAGCACACGGGTATATTAAAACGCTTCAATCTTCCGCGTCCTATAATAAGCAGGAGTGCTGATTTATTAGTACAACATGCCGAAAAGCCACAGTGGTATTTTATTCCCAAATCCGATTTCCGTTTCGTCAGCGGCAATGTAAGAATGCTTTATATTTTTGATTTGCGTAAAAGTCTTGTTGCGTCCGCCAATCTCGAAAATAAATTTATTATTAATAGTGAAATCACCTTCTTTCGCTGTATTGACGGTATGTTCGACTAGTAATTGATTGGCAAAAAAAGTTTCGCGTATGCATCCAATATTAACATTTGAGCCATTCAATGCATATAATAAATTGGTATTATCTAAGTAAATTTTATCCGGTTTATTTATGGCATTCAATCCTTTATTTTGCACATTGATGTTATTGATTAGTCCCGCTTTGTTCAAATAATATAGATATTTCACCGTAGAATTTCTGTTGGTTTCTATATCGCGACTTAGTTCGACAATATTCGGCACGAACGGAACCAATCCCGAAATAATTGCTAATAATTTTTTTATTTTTATGATAGATGAATATTCAATGGCTTCAATAGCCGGCAAATCATTATCCAAAACTGTATTGACAATTTGTTCTATTCGTATAGGATAAGTTTGTAAATCTTCGCGGTAAAAAGGATAATAACCGTATTCCAAATATTTTTTGAACTCAGGCAATACTTTTATTTTTGATGTAATATCAATGGCAATATCGCGATGATTTTTTAGAATATCATTCAATGATAAAGCATCGCATGGAAGTTTGTCTTCAAACTGTAAAAACTCTCGAAACGATAACCCATTCAGTTCATAAGTAATTGCGCGGCGGGAAAAATCAACGTTTGCCTTATATATTTCCAACATCGACGAACCGGTGAATACTACATGAAGATCCGGATAACCGTCATAAATATTTTTTATTTCAGTTGCCCAATTCGGATAACGGTGTACTTCGTCAATGAACAGATGTGTGCCGCCATGAGCATTGAAGCGATCCGCCAAGTCAAGCAAACTGTTTCTTGAAAACCATAGATGGTCTAAACTTACGTAGAGCGCTTTCTTTGTATCGGGAAAAGTTTTTTTGATATGCTGTAATAACATAGTCGTTTTACCTGTTCCTCTCGGTCCTACGAGTGCAATCAGTCGATTGTTCCATGCAATATTATCATACAAATATCGGATATATTTATTTCTTGTATTTTTCAATAACCGAGCATAAGTATTTAGTAGCACTTCCATTTTCAGCCATTTTTGTTATTTAAATTTATCACAAAGGTACAAAAAATATTATATATAATAATCATTTTTACCGAAAAATGATTATTATAATATACATATTATTAAAAAAATGCTCTCTATAGAGAGCATTTTAAAAATTTAAAATAATAAAAATAAATAATTTACTATTTTACAGGTGTGAAATTGGGATTTTTAAATTTAAAAATAATAATTTAATAGGGTATAAATTTATATCCAACCCCTTTTATAGTTTTGATATGTTTATCACCTAATTTTTCGCGCAGTTTTCGAATGTGTACGTCAATGGTACGTTCGCCAACCACAATCTCGTTACCCCAAACCGCTGTGTAAATTTCCTCACGTAAAAATACTTTTTCAGGTTTTGAGGACAGCAATGTTAGCAGTTCAAATTCTTTCTTTGGCAACAATACCTCATGCCCGTCTTGATATACGACAAATCGTTCGCGGTCAATAGTGATGGAGGGAATAGGCGTATGCGTTCCGTCATTATTTACGGAATTATGACGTTTCAATAACGCATTAATACGGCTTACCAACACTTTTGGACGAATAGGTTTGGTTATATAATCGTCGCCGCCGGCGTCGAACCCTGCAATTTGCGAATAATCTTCCCCGCGTGCCGTAAGAAAAGCAATGATGGTATTCTTTAAGGTATCGTATTTGCGTAATTCTTCGCAGGTGGCAATACCATCCATATTGGGCATCATTACATCCAGCAGGATTAGGTGGGGAGTTACTTCCAGGGCTTTTTCCACGCCCTGCTTGCCGTCGATAGCCGTGTACACTTCAAAATTTTCTTTACGCAAGGTATAAGAAAGAAAATCCAGGATGTCGTTTTCGTCATCAACCAAAAGTATTTTATAAGCTTTCATAAAGGATTTGGTTAAAAAATTTATATAAATTACAGCTTCTTTTTTGTATCTTTGCGCACCAAAGGTACAATTTTTTTTGTAAAGTTAGTTATTTTTAAAAAAATATATGATAAACTTTCAGGCAATAACTTTTGCCGATAGGGAGAAAATAAACGGCATATTAAAATTGTCCGATTTCCGTGCTGCGGAATATTCTTTTGCAAATATTTTTAACTGGTCGAAAGCATTTAACAGCGAGATTGCTTTTTTCGGGGATTTTTTGTTGTGTCGTGGCGGGATAGAGAGAAAAAGCTACTTTTATCCGGCAGGCGCCGGTGACCTGAAAACTGTAATAACAGCTATGATGGATGATGCCGCCTTATTGGGACAACCCTTTGTGCTGCGCGCCGTACAAGCGGAAGGGAAACAATTGTTGGAACAGTTATTCCCCGGGCGTTTTCACTTTACAGTGTTGCGGAATACTTATGATTATGTTTACCATTCTGAAGATTTGATAAATTTATCGGGAAAAAAATTCCAATCCAAGCGTAATTTAATTTCACGGTTTAATAAAAATTTCAAGTGGCGTTATGAAGCTATTACCACCGGTAATTTGCAAGAGTGCGTGCAGATGAACGACGAATGGTGCCGTATATATGCCTGCCATGAAAATTCTTCCTTGCAAGCGGAAACTTGCGCAGTACGTCGTGCATTGAATTATTTTCCCGACGAAATGTTGGTTGGCGGCTTACTGCGCGTGAATGGGAAAGTCGTTGCCTACACTGTCGGCGAACAAATAAATTCCGATACATTTATTGTGCATATTGAAAAGGCTTTTGGTGAAGAATTTCCGGGAGCTTACCAGCTTATTAACCGCGAATTTGCCGTACGGCATGCCACTCATTTGACATACATCAATCGGGAAGACGACACCGGCGACGAAGGGTTGCGTAAGGCAAAACTGTCATACCGCCCAGCATTTATGATTGAAAAATACAGCGCAGAACTTATTACCGTATGATAGGAGAGTTAAAAAATATTTGGCGTGCGTGTTTTAATGACACTGATACATATATTGATTTTTATTTTTCCGAACGATACCGTCCTGAAAACACATTGGTATATTGCAAAGCGGGTAGGGGAGTGGCAATGATGACGCTGTTGCCCGCAACGGTGGTTACGCCGCACGAAGAATTTACGGCATATTACGTGTATGCAGTAGCCACCTTACCGGAGTTTCGGAATAACGGTTTTTCTTTTGATTTGGCAGAGCAAGCCGACGAACAGGCGATAGCGGCAAAGTGCGCTTTGGAAATAGTGGTGCCCGCTACGCCGGAATTGTTCCATTTCTATGCGCGGCAGGGGTTTTCAACGGTTTTTTATCGTCGCGTTGTCAAATTTTCCGTTGATGAAATTGTACCGGTAGATGCGCCGGACGGCGTGCCGCTTCAAGAAGCGGACACATTTTTTGCCCTGCGGGAACGTTATTTTGCACAGGGCGGTTTTTTTGTCCGCTGGGACAGCGAGGCGTTGCAGTACATATTAAAAGAAAGCCGCTTGTTGCAGGGCGACGTTTATTATTTTTCTCAAGGCGATGACGAAGGATATATCATAGTAGAGCCAAAAGGCGACGTCCTCCTGTTAAAAGAGGTTGCTTTAACGCCGGCTTTGGCGCCGGCAGCCTTGTATTTCCTGAAACAACGATATGCGCACTGCCGCTTTTTCACCTGCCACCTGGCAGTGGACAGCCCTTTGTGGGCAAAGCGGGGAACTACTGTGCCGCTTGCCATGTTGAAATGGCTCATTCCGCCGCCGGCAACGGTTTCTGCTACCCATGCCTATATAAACCTGCTGAAAGATTAGGCGCTCCGGTAATAACACAAAAAAATCCGTTTGATTATCAAACGGATTTTTCTTCAGATTAGCAGTAATTTCACTTATATATTATAGAATATATAATCTCATGTGGAAGTAGCCGGCGTTCGAAGCCGCCTGCTGTTAATAACTGCGGTCGCGTTCCACCCTGTCACGTGCCACCGATACATTAACCGTGCGACCGAGCTGTTCACTGCCGTTGAGGGCAGCGATAGCCTTGTTGCCTTCCGCATCATTGGGCATTTCCACGAACCCATAACCTTTGGAGCGACGAGTACCGCGTTCAGTGATAATTTTGGCTGACGATACTTCACCGTAAGCCGAGAAAACTTGTTTCAAGTCTTCATCAGTGGCTTTAAAACTTAAGCCGGAAATAAAAATGTTCATAGAACAAAAATAAAATTAATAAAAAATGAATGCTATTTTTCTATAAAAATAAGGAAATAGCAGTGCAAAGGTACTCAAATAAATGATATCTCCAAATTAATTTTTTTTATTTTTCGGGAAATGAGTTATTTTCTATTGATACCGGCAAGGGACGCAAGCGCCGCTGTCGTTGAAATTCCGGCTATATTTTAATAAGAAATCTTCACTTCGGGCATAATCGCTTAATTTCTTTTTTGCTTTTCTAAAAATTCTTTATACCTTTGCATTTGGTTTTTGCTGTTTAAAACATAGTTAATGTTCTTTAAAACATATTGACCGCTTTTATTCGATCTTCAGAAATCTGGTAAATTTCTAAAACATTAAAGGGTAAAAGCAAAACTCCATGTGAGAGAAACGTGAATTTTGCTTGTTTTAATGTTTAGGTTGCCAGAACCTCTGAAGATAATAAGTACAGTTCACGTTTCGGTGTTTTACACCTCGCCGGATGCTCCGGAAAGAGCGCTCCCCAAAACAAAACTTCCCAAAACAAGACCAATCGGATAAAAGCCGCCACCATGTTAAAGGCGCAAATTATGTAACAGCACAGATTACGCAGTAAAGGCACAGATTACGCGAATTTTTTACGGATTATATGGATATCGTGCGGCAAAGGGATTGTTTTGTAAAGTGTTTGTGTTTGTGGGTAAATTTAAATGCAAAACAATCCCAAAACCGCAAAAGAGTTGAAAATTGAAAGTTGAAAGTTGAAAATTAGGCTGGCGCGCCTGAGGAGTTAAGAACTAAGAGTTAAGAACTAAGAATTAGCTGGCGCGCCAGCCAATCAGAAATTAGAAATCAGAAATTAGAAATTGCGCTGGCGCGGGTGCAACAAAGAACTGCCGGTACAGAAACGTACCGGCGTTTTTTTGAAATTTTTAAATTATTTCCTGCGGTACTTAAATCTACCGGATAGCCACGGCTATTCATTGTCCGGTTTTATATCACAAAAAAATTGTATCTTCGCCTGAAATCTTTAACTCTTGAAATTTTTAAACCTTAAAAAATGAAACCAACACTCTTGTTAATGGCAGCCGGTATGGGCAGCCGCTATGGCGGATTAAAACAACTCGACGACGTAGGTCCGCACGGCGAAGTAATTATGGACTATTCTATCTATGACGCCCTGCATGCCGGCTTTGGAAAAGTAGTTTTTGTCGTCCGCCGCTCTTTTGAAAAGGAATTTGAAATTTTTGCCCGGCGTTTTGGCGGGACTGTCCAATATGATATTGTGCTGCAAGAAATCGAAAACATCCCGGACGGTTACAGCTATCCGCCCGAGCGTACTAAACCGTGGGGCACCAACCATGCCGTGATGATGGCTGCGCCGGTTATCCGCGAGCCGTTTGCCGTGCTCAATGCCGATGATTATTATGGCGTCAATTCGTTTCACATAATGGCTGCTTTTTTACAGTCGGTAGCCGGTGGACAAAACAAGTACTGCATGATCGGTTTTCAGGTGGAAAATACACTCTCGGAAACCGGCGGCGTATCGCGCGGCGTATGCCAAGTGGACGCCAACCATCACCTGACCGGCGTTGCAGAACGCCACCAGATCCAGCGCGTGAACGGGCAAATCCGGTATGCCGGCGACGAGAACAATACGGTTATTCTTCCCGGCAATACGCCGGTATCCATGAACATGTGGGGTTTCACGCCCGACTATTTCGCCCATTCCGAACGGTTGTTCAAAGCTTTTTTGCAGGCGAACAGTCAAAATCCGAAAGCGGAATTTTATATTCCCTATGCCGTGAATGAGCTTATTCAAAGCCACACCGTGACGGTAAGCGTCCTCCCGACCACTTCGCAATGGTTTGGCGTTACCTACCGCGAAGACCGGCAGGCGGTAATGCAACGGTTGGCACAACTGCACAAAGAAGGAGTGTATCCGGAAAAGTTGTTTTAAAGGGTGAAAGGTAAAAGGTGAAGGGTAAAAGGTAAAAGGTGAAGGGTAAAAGGTGAAAGGGTGAAGATAAAAAATAATTTTATACAATTTTTTTTATGGCAAGTGGCAAAACATTCGAAGATCTGGAAATCTGGAAAGCAGGTATGCAATTGGTGTGCGACGTTTATGAAGCGTTCAAGAAATGTAATGACTTTGGATTGAAAGACCAAATGCAACGTGCCGCTGTTTCTATCCCCTCCAATATTTCAGAGGGATTTGAACGAAGTTCCGATAAGGAATTTATCCGGTTTTTATATATCGCTAAAGCCTCTTGCGGCGAATTAAGAACACAACTATACATAGCCGTTAAACTTAATTATATAGAAAAATTAAAAGGGGACGCACTGATTACAAGATTAAGAACCCTCTCTTCCCAAATAGCCAGCCTGATTACCTACCGGCAAAAGCGGAACAATGAAAATCCATCTACCCTGCACCCTGCGCCCTTTCCCCCTTCACCCTCGAAAATATGATCGATAGAAATACCATAGACCGCATACTGAATGCCGCCGAGATTACGGAAGTAATAGGGGATTTCCTGACGCTCAAAAAGCGTGGGACGTATTATTGGGCTTGCTGCCCGTTTCATGGCGAGAAGACGCCGTCATTTAGTGTGTCGCCATCCAGGGGAATTTACAAATGTTTCGGTTGCGGAGTAGCGGGAAATGTCGTGAGTTTCGTGATGGAACATGAACACATGACCTATGTGGAAGCCTTGAAATACCTCGCACGCAAGTATAATATCGAAGTGCGCGAACGGGAATTAACGCCCGAAGAACAGACTGCCAATAACAACCGCGAAAGTATGATGGTTCTTTCGTCGTTTGCGCAGGACTGGTGCAGTGAGCAACTGTGGACGCATCCCGACGGGCGGGCTATCGGGTTAAGTTATTTTCACGAACGTGGATTTACCGACAAAACCATTCGCAAATTCCAGTTGGGATATTCCTTAGACAAACGCTCCGCCTTTAGCGATGCGGCATTGAAAGCAGGCTACAAAAAAGAATTCATGGTATCCACCGGGCTGTCCATCGAAAAAGACGATAAACTGCTTGACCGCTTTTGGGGACGCGTTATGTTTCCCATCCATTCGCTCAGCGGTCGTGTGATTGCTTTTGGCGCGCGTACGCTGCGGCAGGACAAGAGCGTCGCAAAATACCTCAATTCGCCCGAAAGCGAAATCTATAGCAAGACCTCCGTACTGTATGGCATCTTTCAGGCGAAAAACACGATTATCCGTTCGCAGAAATGCTATCTGGTCGAAGGGTATACCGATGTTATTTCCATGCATCAGGCGGGCATTGAGAACGTAGTCGCTTCGAGCGGCACTTCGCTGACGACAGAACAAATCCGCCTTATCAAACGCTTTACGCCTAACGTAACCATACTCTACGACGGCGATGCGGCGGGCATCAAAGCTTCGTTGCGCGGCATCGACATGTTGCTGGAGGAAGGGATGAACGTAAAAGTGGCGCTGTTCCCCGACGGCGAAGACCCCGACTCCTTTGCCCGCAAACACAGCAATACCGAATTTGAAACCTTTTTGAGGGAAAATGAAAAGGATTTCATTTCGTTCAAAACAAAACTCCTGAGCGACGACGCGAAAAACGACCCGCTCCGACGGGCGGAGCTTATCAAAGACGTCGTATGCAGCATCGGCGCAATTCCCGACGCCATCACGCGTACGGTGTATACCAAGGAATGCAGCCGCCTGATGAATATCAGCGAAGAAGTACTGTTGTCGGAAGTGGCGAAATTCCGCCATGCGAAATTATACGACACCAAGGCGCACACAACCGTGAATATACCGGAAGAAACGCCTAAACCCGTTGTCCCGACGGGGGTAACGGATGCTCATCCCTATTTTGAAAAAGCCGAAGAAGAGATTATGTACTACCTGTTGAAATACGGTATGCGGCATCTGTTTACGGTTACGCACGACGAACAGGAACGCGCGGTCAGCGTAGCGGAATACATCACGGGCGAACTGCTCAATGATGAAATGGAATTGAAAAATCCGCTATACCGCCGGCTTTTTGATGAATACCGCCAACTGACCGGCGAAAGCGACGAGGAACGCGTCAAGTATTTCATCAACCATCCCGACCGCGCATTGTCGGAACTGGCTATTCACATGCTATCGGACTTGCCGCCGCTTACCGTGCAACACTATGCCAATTCGCAAGAACCGGAAACATTGCGGCTGCCGCGCATTATCCCCAAAGCGATTTTAGTCTACAAGGCGCGAAGCGTAAAAGTATCTGCCGACGAAGTTTCGCAACGCTTGCAGGAAGCACAGGCAACCGGCAACCAGGAAACGGTAAATACCTTGTTAGAACGGTTCCTGCTGCTGCAAACAAACAGCAAACGGCTCGCCGGCGAATTAAAACGGTTGATATTTTAAATGGAGAATGAAGAGTGAAGAATGGGCTGGCGCGTCAGCCACTCTCCATTCTCCACGTTCCACTACAAGAAAAGTTTTTGTATCTTTGCCAACCAGTAGAAATTATCAGGAATAAATCCATGGAATTAAAATTATCGCCGGAAGTCCATCAAATCATCAACTATAGCCGTGAAGAAGCCATGCGGCTGGGCAATTATATCGTTGATCCGGAACACCTGATGCTGGGCATCATCCGGCAGGAAAATAATGAGGCGATGAAAACCCTTTCCACGCTTGGGATAAAGACAGATTCGCTGAAAAAAGTGCTCGAATTGTCGTTGCGCACCGACAGCATCATTCCTTACGAAGAAGCCGACAAACTCGCGTATTCCCAAGCCACCGACAAGGTGCTAAAGCAAATGTACCTCGAAGGGCTTGCTTTCAAAACGGATGCGCCCTCTGCCGAACACCTGCTGCTGGCGATATTGAAAGAAGATAAATCACGCACCGCCCTGCTGCTGGCAAAGCTGCATGTGGATTATAGAAGCGTATGCACTAAATTAGCCAACCAGAATTTTGACCTGCCGAAAATACCGCAGGGTCTGACGGATTTTGAAGATGAACCCGAACTGCCGCCACAACGACCGGCAAAACCGGTTGCCGCGCCGGCGCCACCCGCCAAATCGCAAAGCGATACGCCCATCTTGGACAATTTCGGCATCGACCTTACCGCCTATGCCGCTAAGGGCAAGCTCGACCCGGTGGTGGGACGCGGGAAAGAAATCGAACGGCTGGCGCAGATTTTAACTCGCCGCAAAAAAAACAACCCGATATTGATTGGCGAGCCGGGCGTCGGGAAATCGGCTATTGCCGAAGGACTGGCGTTGCGTATTGCCCAGAAAAAAGTTTCGCGTATATTGTTAAGTAAACGGATTATTTCGCTGGATGTGGGCGCGATTGTGGCAGGCACGAAGTACCGCGGGCAGTTCGAAGAACGCATGAAAGGTATCCTGAATGAAATAACGAAAAACGGGAATATCATCCTCTTCATTGATGAAATTCATACCATCGTGGGCGCCGGCAATGCAGGCGGTTCGCTGGACGCCGCCAACATGCTGAAGCCGGCGCTGGCACGCGGCGAACTGCAATGTATCGGCGCTACAACCTTAGACGAATACCGCGAGAATATTGAAAAAGACGGTGCGCTGGAACGCCGTTTTCAAAAGATTATCGTCAATCCGACGTCGCCGGAAGAAACATTGGAAATACTGAACAATATCAAGGAACGTTACGAAACGCACCACAACGTTACCTATGCCCCCGAAGCCTTGAAAGCATGCGTAACTTTCACGCAACGCTACATCACCGACCGCTGTTTGCCCGACAAGGCGATTGATGCTATGGACGAGGCGGGAGCGCGCATGCACATCGCCGATATTTCCGTACCCGATGCGATTACGGATATGGAAAAAGAATTAGACGGCATCCGCGAACGCAAGCGCGATGCGGCAAACAAACAACAGTTCGATCACGCAAAAATATTGCGCGATGAAGAATTGGTGAAGCAAAAAGAACTGGACGAAGCCCTGAAAAAATGGGAAGAAGAACAAACGAAAAACCGCGCCGTAGTAAATGAAGAACAGGTTGCCGAAGTGGTTTCGATGATCGCCGGCGTGCCTATCCACCGTGTAGCGGAAGCTGAAGGAAACCGCCTGCTGAAAATGGGCGATGAACTGAAAAAACGCGTTATCGGGCAAGACGAAGCGATTGAAAAAATCGTGCGTGCTATCCGCCGCAACCGTGCCGGATTGAAAGACCCGAACAAACCTATCGGGACATTTATCTTCCTTGGACCTACCGGCGTGGGGAAGACGCAACTCGCAAAAGAAATTTCGGAATACCTGTTCGACACTTCCGAAAACCTAATTCGTATTGACATGAGCGAATACATGGAGAAATATTCGTTAAGCCGGCTGATTGGCGCGCCGCCGGGCTATGTGGGCTACGAAGAAGGCGGGCAACTGACCGAGCGTGTGCGCCGCAAACCTTATGCGGTGGTGCTTTTGGACGAAATCGAAAAAGCGCATGCTGATATTTTCAACTTACTGCTGCAAGTATTCGACGAGGGACGCCTGACCGATAGCAATGGTCGCTATGTGGATTTCCGCAACACGGTACTGATTATGACATCCAACATCGGCAGCCGCGAATTGAAGGAATACGGGCAGGGCGTTGGTTTTGCCACGCTGACCAAGCGCGACACCGCCGAAAATACGCGCAGCATCATCGAAAAAGCCTTGCAGCGCACGTTTACCCCGGAATTCCTGAACCGCGTGGATGAACAAATCCTCTTTAATTCGTTGGGCAGGGAAGCTATCTTCAAGATTATCGATATTGAGCTGGCACACTTGTACCAGCGGATAGCAGCATTGGGTTACAGCGTGGATATTACCGATGAAGCCAAAGACTTTGTTGCCGAACAGGGCTATGATGCCAAATATGGCGCACGCCCGCTGAAACGCGCCGTGCAAAAATACTTCGAAGATAATTTGGCGGAAGCTATCATCCGCCTCCAACTGAAACCGGGACAACAACTCAAAGTCCTGCTAAACGAAGAAAAAAACGACGTAATAGTTAAGAACTAAGCGTGCCGGCGCCACTGTGGTTAATTATTTCATGTGATTAACTATGCCTGCGCCAGCCTCATTAGCCACATTAAATAAAAGCCCCCCTAACTTCATTAAGTTCTCGGTAAGTTTAAATAGTAAATGCAACTGATATAAGAAAAATCGTATTTTCTGGGTACTCTAAAATACGTGAGGGTAAAAAATCTTTTTTTTGTTGCATTTGATACTTGAATTTACGTAAATCTAAATTTTTAATTTCGGACGCATCTCACACTCATATCACAAGTAGTTTTAGGAAAATTAAGTAAAGAACCTACTGGGGAAGAGCCTATGGTACATGATAAAATATAGCGTCCATTTGTAGCGTTATAGCTTTCGTTAGTCCAGTAGTCGCAACAACCGCAGGTAGTTCCTGTGCCGCCACATGCAGAATGAGGCGCAGGTGATGTATTTAAGCCTCCTACATCAGTTCGATTATTTATAATGCATGTCAATTCGCTGACGGAAGGCCAGCGCCATCCGGTGGGGCAAAGGTTATCCGGAGACCAAATAGATGTACCGGCATCGGCAGCTTTTATCTCTATTCCGCAGCCAGTAAAAGTGGAGGCAGCATCAGCTACTAAATCCCTGCAATAACTGCCAATTGCCGTTAAGTTTGGGCAACATGGAATACTTACAGCTGAAGAGTTGAAATTAAAATCGCGTATAGTAATACATCCGGGACAACCAGTAGAGTCAGTTAATGAAGTAATTTTAGTTGTGGTATATTGATTGTTATTTACAGTCGTTCCATTTACGATAAATGGTTTTGTTCCTTTGAACGTATAAGTTCCATTGTTGTAAGATGAAGCATTCGTCGGGTAGTCGCTACCATAGGCGCACCAGTTGAATTTTGTTTCGGCAATATTTAATTGTACGGTAACAGTGGCGCTATAACTACCACTACTACCCTGCAACCAAAATCCTTGCCGGTTGCTACCGTCATACGAAACAGAAGCCGTAGGCGAGGCGGCGGAAACGGCAGCGCGCGTCCACGTGTTGCCTGCAGTCGTGTTGTTGGCATTTACTTTAATGTAGTCCACCCACACCCATACTTTGGAAAGATGCGTAGCATCCCGTGACCCGGCGTTCCACCACACGCGGAAAGATACAGTTTTGTTTGCATAATTTGCGCCGACAGGATCGACGTGCGTTACCTGTGCACTTGCTGCAATGCTTGCAAGCATTGTGAA